>CAYTUX010000089.1:0-6428 GCA_964441455.1 uncultured Victivallales bacterium
GTTGGTTGAAGGTGCTGGAAGCGAAGATTGTTGAGTTAGGGAAAGAGGAATATCGAATGATGAATGGAAGATTACCCCTCCGTCCTCGTACCTCGGACACCTCCCCTAAACAGGGGAGGAGCACTTGCGATTAACGGAGGTGTTGTTTTAAGACACTGGCAGCTGAGATTGTTGAGTTACGGAAAGAGGAATATCGGATGATGAAGGAAGAAATACCCCTCCCACCTCGCAAGCTCGGACAGCTCCCCTAAACAGGGGAGGAGCACTTGCGATTAACGGGGGGTGTTGGTTTAAGACACTGGCAGCTGAGATTGGTGTGTTACGGAAAAAGGAATATCCAATGATGAAGGGAAACCCTTCATTCAAAATTGACAACCTTTAAAAAATATTGGTTGACAATAGTCTGTTTTACAGATATAATCCGAACTTAAATTCAAATATAGGTAGAATAATAATGAAACAAAATGGAAAATACAATAAACTAATTGGATTATTTTTTATGGGAATTATATTGCAGGTTTACGGCAACACAAATGAGGTCATAGAACTGAAGGTTCTTGAAGTTAAAGGTGAAATAGATGAGTCAACAACTAAGCTGATGACTGATATTCCGGGAGTGGTGCTCAACACTCAAGGTGGAAATTACTCGCAGAACGATATTCTTTATAGAGCTACATCATTTTCTGAAAACGGAGTCTCCCTTGAGGGTGCAACGCTTAACAATCCACAGACTGAGCATTTCAATGCAGAGCTTCCTCTGCCAAGTACTGTTTTACAAAAACCAACTATTAAAACTTTTTTAAAACAGAAAGTAAGTCAAGCCGGTAATTTAAGTTCAACCATAAATTATAATCTAAAAGATATTTCAGCTGACAGAAATGTATCAGCATCGTATGGTTCAAGAGATAGTTATAAGTTTTCAGCATTACTCGAAGATAAAATAAGTGATAGTTTTGGAGTTGCTGCATTTGGTGGTTACTGGAATATGAAAGATTTAGATCGTCAGGATAACGATTCAAAAGGTTTTAATGTCGGATTAATTGGCGAATCAAAAAGTGATGATATTAATATTAAAATGGTTGCAGCATTTCAGCAGAAAGAGTTTGGAGCTACAGGGTATTATGGAGTTTCACCAAATATGCCTGCAAAAGAAAAGCTCAACGATGCACTTGTCTTGATTAAAGGAGTTTATGATTATGGTGAAAGCAACTATATTAATGTGAGTACTTATTGGAGATATCTGGAAGATCAGTATTCATTGTTTCTTCCTGATTCATATCTATATTTTAATCAGCATAAGAATAATATTGTTTCAATTAATGCCAATGGTCTCAACGCTATTAACGATAAGCTCAATCTGGTTTGGCAGTCGAATGTGACATACGAAGATATGTATAGTCTGTCTTTGGGGAACTACAATAGAACTTCTGCAAATTTTACCGGCTCTTTTGTATACAACTTTGAGAAATTTGAATTTAATGCCGGAGTTCGAGGAGCATATTTCAGTGATTATGACAATAAACTTTCACCAATGGTTGGGGTTACATATTATGTCAATGATCTAATCAGTTTAACTGTGGAATATATAAGATCAGCTCAACAACCGTCATATACAGCTCTTAACTATGAATCGCCGACTAGTCTTGGAAATCAGGGATTGAATTTGCAGATTGATGATCAATTTTCTGCTAAACTTGAGAGTGTAATAAACGAACAGCTTACAGTTGATTATTCTCTGTTTGCAGGTGTTTTAAAAAATGCTGTTGACTGGGTTAAGAAGGAAGAAGACTCTCCCAAATGGGAGTCTGTAAATCTTGAGGAAGTCAAGTATTATGGTGCTGATATGAACATCAATTATAGATCTTTAGATGTTTTAAGTTTTTCTTTGTATGCTTGTTATGCTAAAAAAGATAGTAAGAATGATTATTATTCAGACAGATATATTATGAATTATCCTGAATTTAATTTGAAGCTATCTGTAGAGTATATTGCAACAGAGAAGATTATATTTTTGGCATCGCAGCAGTTTCTATATCAGAGCGATGACCCGATCAGAACAGATCGGACACAGTTTCTATGCAATGCCGGCTTAATGGTTGGTCCTTTCTATAATAAATCTATGATTTTAGGTCTGTCCGTATATAACATATGGGATGATGATTTCGATATGTATCCAGAACAGGATACTGCTCCTCGTCAGTCAGTTATGGCAAATGTGAGAATAGATATATAAAACTATTTGCTTGATAATATCCGAGTTATATATTATTGTCTAAGTATGAGATTTATAAATACAATTTTATTTACGGCAGTTATGTTATGGACTGTTTAATACTCTTTTGCAGAGGCTGATTATCCTGCATTGACCAGAAAAAGCAGATCAAGATTGGAACTCGGCGTTCCCAGAGTTGGCACTTGCAACGAAGATTGTTTCGTTGCTTTGCGACAGCGAGGATGCTGTCCCTCCCGAGAGGACACTTGCAAGCTGGAAGCTTACGTTAACCATTTTCCGTGCCGGAGCGACACGGCTACAGAGTGACGCATGACGCATGACAAAAAAACTCAATTTCCTGCGCAGTTCCTTATCCTGAACATCCTGTTATTATTTCAAAAAAATCGGTACTGTTCATTTGCCGCTAAACACACTATTCAATTTTTACAGTTGTTCAGCGAGCTTTATGATTGAGTCGTATGATTTTGCTCCGCAGATGAAACCTTTGTGATGGCAGAAAATACCGTCAGTTATTTCTGCCTTTTCAGAGAATTCGCCACCATTTAGTCCTTGCCACTTTTTGGGAAGATCTTTTCTGCTTTCAAATGAACCTGATTCTACGGGAATAGTCTTTATATACCAGCTGTTTTTTTTCGGATATATAACATATAAAATATTATTATTGTTTTCACAGGAAAAAAGCGGTTTCATCCACTCGCAGTTTTCGGGCACTACTATATAGTTTTTATTATTCTCAATAGCTTTATTAATTGCTGCTTGTACGGTAGTTTTACACTCCTCTTCATATTCGTAGTTTAAAATCATTGCTTTCAGGAGAGTTCGTGCATATTCGACTTGTTTTTCAAATACATTATCTGTTTGAGTTGTATCAATTGGATTCATCATTTTCATTGCATCGCAAAGTGATAGGGCGGTAGCATTGTCAAAATCTTCACATACTGTTGTTGCTGTGATACCGTTATCGTTGGCGTCTATGCCTCTGATTAAGCGATTGAGGATGTATTTGTATGTGTTCTCGTTGCCATTGCATATTTCAAGACCATAGTGCTTCCAGATTAAACCTACTGATGACATCAAAAGTCCGTCTTCATATGCAGGTCCATCCTTGAAATGGTGGTCATATGTTTTGTTTTGGTGATTATATTCGCGTCCAACATCAATTAGAAAATCGCACTGTTTCCATATTGCTTCATCCCTTGTTCGGTAAATGATGTAGTCCGGATATAAAACTGTTATTGCCGCGACTGCAAATATGTCGTCCGGGTGAAACCCGCTGTTATGTGTTGCTATTTTTTTTGTCATATTTATTATAGTTCTAAAAAACTTAGTGTTAAGTGTTATATGTTAAGAGTTACTTTATATCATTGTTTTCACTATTCAATTTTGAAGGTAGGAACACTCTGTGAACAGATAAAAAATTTGTTTGTTGTGTCGTATGACTCTATATGCATGTTTGTTTTTATGTCGCCCCTCTGGGACTATTGTTAACATCGGAAAACCGCGACATAACCTTAACTAATTTAACCTATATAACTAACTAACTAACAATCTAACTTATTTATAATTCCAATCACCTGTTTTTCAAGGTTTAGATTCTGCAGTCTCTTGACTCTTTTATTTTGAGCATCAATAATACTCTGTTTTGTTGTTTCATCTGAAATAATTTGGTTCATCATTTCAGCAACCATTTTATAATTTTTTTCTTTAAAGAGAACACTTGCGAAGTCCAATGTTTCAGGTACCGCCGCTTCACCGTATGCAAGAATTGGAATCTTTTTATACATTGCTTCGATTAAAGGAATACAGAATCCTTCGTGTTCGCTCATGCATAGGAATAGATCGGCAATCTGATAGTATGCATTGAGTTCATTTTGAGGTATGGAACCTGTCAGAATAACTGCATCTTCAATGTCAAGTTTAACAATATAATCTTTCAGCATATAAAAGTAGCGTTCACATCCATTTGGTGAACCTGCAAGGATTAGTCTTGAATTCGCATTGACTGTTTTCCGGTAAACATAAAATGCTGTAATAAGATCTTCAATCTTTTTGTTTGGTGCGCATCTGCCTACAAACAATATGTTTTTTTTACCGTCCCGGTATTTTGCAATAATTCTTTTTGCGGGAGAAATGTCAAGTTTTTTAAAATCAATAATAATTGGAAGAACAACCACATCCTTATAGCCAAGTTTTGTAATCTCTTTTGCATTGAACTTGCTGTCTGCAAGGTTGATGTCTGCACATCCTGCCAGCATTGCAACTTGTTTTGAACCCTGTTCAAGAGTTGCTAGAGTATCTTCGTTTATGAAACGAAAAAAGTGTGAAGGGGTAACGTTGTGGTATAGTATGATTTTTTTGCAATCTAAATGTTTAAAATAGATATTTGCAGGTGTACCCATTGATAGATGAAGTAGAACAATATCATTTTTTTTAGGAGTGCATTGGTTTATGTCAAATGCATCTCTGTTCTTTTCTCCAATATTTCTTTGAGGACAATAAATATCGGAAGTGAAGCCATTTTTTCTAAAAATGCCTCTAAAGTATCTGGCCTCATTACTTATGGCATCACCATTTGTGTAGCCAGCCAAAATTTGATGTATAGTTTGCATTATGATAGAAAGGTCAAACTGTAAATGATAATTCGCCTTCGCAGTTCTTACGGCTTGACAAGAAGGTAAACTGTAAACGATAATTCGTCACTCGTTGATCGCCTTCCGGGAACGTCGATCCCGAATTCGGGATCGGCAAAAATAAATACTGCCGGAGGCATTCACGAATTTACCATTAACCAATAATAATTAACTATTATTGGTGTTTTTTTAAACATAAGAGCCTTTTCATAATAATATAAAAAGGCTCTTATAAATATGTAAAGCTTATCGCTATTTATTCTTGTGACGATTTGCCTTAAGACGCTTCTTATATTTATGTTTAGTCATCTTCTTACGGCGAATTTTTTTAACTGAACCCACGTTTTAGCTCCTTATTTATGATATAATTTTGTTTAGGGGGATTTCAATAATACCTTCAGCACCAACTTTTTTAAGTTGAGGAATAATTTCCCTGACAACAGTTTCTTCTACAACAGTTTCTACTGCGAACCAACCTGAGTCGGTAAGACTATTTATGGTTGGTGCGTGTAGTGAAGGAAGAATCTCGTTAACTTTCGATAGCGCATCTTCTTTGACATTCAACTTCAGGAGTACTTTGCTTTTTGCTGCAAGTACGCCTTGAAGAAGCATTGCCAGTTGTTCAACCTTAGCTCTCTTACCTTTATCTTCCCAAGCCTTTTTGTTTACAATGAGTCTTGTTGTAGATGAGAGAATTGTGTCAACAATACGCAAGTTGTTTGCTCTCAGTGAAGAACCTGTTTCTGTCAGCTCAACAATTGCGTCTACTAGTTCAGGAGTTTTTGCTTCTGTAGCACCCCATGAGAACTCAACATCAGCTTTTACGCCGTGTTTATCTAAATACTGCTGTGTAAGACCAACTGCTTCTGTTGCAATTAGTTTACCTTCTAAATCTTTTGCACATTTGATTGGAGAATCATTTGGTACAGCAACTACCCATCTTACAGGACGAAAACCTTGCTTACCATAAACAAGTTCTGTTACTTCTACCACATCTGAACCGTTTTCAACAATCCAATCATATCCTGTTATGCCTGCATCTAATGCACCAAGCTCTACATAACGACTTATTTCCTGGGCTCTTATTAATCTTGGTATGATTTCAGGATCATCAATTGACGGACTGTATGAGCGAGAACCGCAGGATATATTAAATCCGGCTTTGCGCATCATGTCAAATGTTGCATCTTGAAGACTACCTTTTGGGAATCCCAATATTAGTTGAGTCATATCTATTTCCTTCATTACACCTAATTTTATTTAGGCTTCATTTATTAAAAACTTCGATAGCAGGCTCATGCCTATGGTTGCTATCCTTCTTTCTGCAAAGAACGAACAAGATAATATATATTAATTATTACAAATTTGCAATAAAAAAAACATTTTTTTGCCTTTAATCCCTGTTTTTCTGGTTGAACACCCTTTTTGGTCGGCTGCCCAGCTACTAACAGATCAGAAAAACAATTCTATATAAAACTCCAATGTAAAGTTAATAGCTGGGCAACCCTTCCGACGTGTTATAATATTGTCTTGTAAGAACGGGAGGAAGAATCCCTCCCTCCCCG
>CAYTUX010000090.1:0-8581 GCA_964441455.1 uncultured Victivallales bacterium
CATTCCTATATTTTAGGTGTCATACATTATGAGGCAACCATAAAGTTATGTTCTTAATATAAATACTGTTTCGGTGTCTTTTTTTATGAGGAAGATCGGATATAATCTTTAATTCCGGAAAAGATTTGACATTTGGGCTTGGTCCGTTTATTATTGTAGGTGATAAGATTTATGCACTCAGCGACGATGGCAAACTCTCAATATTTGATTTCAACGATAAAGGTTTTATGGAAATTAAAACTCAACAAATTCTAAATGGACATGACGCATGGGGACCTATTGCGATTGCAGATGGTTATCTGATTGCAAGAGATTCCAAAAACATGACATGCATTAAACTAAAAGAGAAGGAACATTAAAATGAGTATTGTAACAGGCAACACAGAATATTTTCCTGACATTGGAAAAATTGAATTTGAAGGTCGCGAAAGCGACAACCCGCTGGCTTTTAAATGGTACGATGAAAATGCCATGGTCGGCGGAAAGAGTATGAAAGATACCCTGCGTTTTGCCGTTGCCTACTGGCACTCGTTCTGCGGAACCGGCGGCGATCCTTTCGGTGGCGGAACTCACTTTTTCCCTTGGTTTAACGGTGAAAATGCAGACACCCGCGCAAAAAACAAAATGGATGCCGCATTCGAATTTATCACCAAAATCGGAGCACCCTACTACTGCTTCCACGATATGGACATTGCTGAAGAGGGCGACACGTTTGCCGAATCCACCCGACGTCTCGAATCGATTGTCGACTATGCCAAGGAAAAGCAGGCCGCTTCCGGTGTCAAGTTGCTCTGGGGCACCGCAAATTTATTCTCCAATCCACGCTACATGAATGGTGCCGGCACGAACCCCGATTTCAATACCGTCGCCTACGCAGGGGCACAGCTAAAGAACGCCATCGACGCCACCATCGAACTCGACGGTGAAAACTATGTATTCTGGGGCGGACGCGAAGGTTACATGAGTCTGCTGAACACCAATATGAAACAGGAGCTCGATAACTTAGGCAAATTCCTTACTATGGCTCGAGACTACGCCCGTGCAAACGGCTTCAAAGGCAACTTTTTCATTGAACCCAAACCAATGGAGCCGAGCAAGCACCAGTACGACTTCGATGCCGCGACCGTTGTCGGCTTCCTCAACGCTCACGGTCTGCAGGACGACTTCAAACTGAACATCGAAGTAAACCATGCCACGCTCGCACAGCACACCTTCCAGCACGATCTGCAGATTGCAGCCGACAACAACATGCTCGGCAGCATTGACGCCAATCGAGGCGACTATCAGAATGGATGGGATACCGACGAATTCCCGGTCAGCATTCGCGAAACAGTTGAAGCCATGCTAGTCATTATCGAAGCTGGCGGTCTGCAGGGTGGCGGAACCAACTTCGATGCGAAAATCCGTCGAAATTCTACCGATCTGGATGACCTCTTCATCGCACATATCAGCGGAATGGATACCTTTGCCCGAGCATTAATAGTGGCCGACAAAATATTGACTAATTCACCCTACAAAAAGATGCGTGCAGATCGTTATGCTTCCTTCGCAAGTGGCAAAGGTGCCGATTTTGCAGCGGGCAAGATGACCCTGGAAGAACTCGCAGGTATTGGTGCGAATGGAGGTCAACCCGCAACAATCAGCGGTAAGCAGGAGCTTTACGAGTCACTCATCAACCAATACATCTAGGGCATCCTGTTTAGTTCATAACCTATAGAGCCTATTTTAAAAGTCAGTCCTTGATTAGTGTTACATTGCTATTTCGGGGCGTTGCTCCTTATTTTAATATAGTTAGTGTTTGACTTTTAAAATCTCTATATATGTTAATAAAATATTATAGTATTGCAAACACACTCAAATAACAAAAATGATTACACGTCAGAAATTATAAAATAATTATAAACACCAAACGTTAATATTGACAATTGGGAGTTGTCGTGTAATAATACAAGGTAAATGGATATATTTAATGTATCATTTATTTATTAACGGCATAAACCAAGGTTTGAAATGAGTCAAAGGGAAAAAGACTACTCGCTTTTTAAAAAATATTGTGAAGGAGATGATTCTTCATTAGAAATTCTATTTGAGGATAATAAAAGACCATTGTTTGCATACATATATAATATGTGTGGCAACTATGCTACCGCAGAGGAGGTCTTCCAGGAGACTTGGCTTAAGGTAGTTAAAAAAAGAGAGTACTATTTTAACAGAAAAGGTAGCTTTAAAGGGTGGGTATCTCGTATTGCTAGAAATACGTTCATTGATATGAGCCGAAAAAAGAAAGCATTACTTACCTTGGACAATGATGATGAGGATAAATATGTTTTTGAGCCGGAAGCTCATGAACAGCAACCTGATGAGGTGGCAGTAAGCAATGAAATTATAGAAATTATTCAAGTTGCTTTAAACGAGCTGCCTATTAAACAGAAGGAAGTATTTATTCTCAGGATGGAAAAAGGTATGACCTTTAAGGAAATTGCTGAAATACAGGAAACATCAGTGAATACCGCTCTTGCAAGAATGAATTATGCAACTAATAAATTGAAAGAAAAATTGGAGAAAGAAAACTTGCGATGAATGCCGAGGAAACAGAATCGCTTCTGCTGTATTACTACAATGAACTACCAGAAGATCAAATGCTCAAAATAAACGAGTTAGTATGTCAGAATGAAGAATATAAAAAATTTATTGAAGATTTAAAGTACGTTGAAAAAATGTATCTTAAATCAAGTGAATCTCTCAAAATACCAAAGGTTGTTTTTAGACAGAATAAAATTAAAACACCAAAAAAAAATCCCATTAATAGCTTTACCTGGATTAAAAAAATAGCAGTTGCAGCATCAATAGTTGCTGTTTTTACAATTGCATCCCATATGCTTACATCAAACGAATACATGTCTCACGCAGATGTGCATAATGTAATAGCATTCATTGAAAATCTTGACCTTGAACAGTCAGTTAAACAGGCAAAATACGAAGATATTTCTATAGAAGATGTAACCGGAAAAATTCTTGTTTATGAAGGTTTTCAAGATGACTATGACTTAAGAGAATTATGGGTAAGCAACTTTTAGAAATTCACAAACGTTTATTCTTCGTACGCCATATCATATGAATCTTCATCTTTTATCTTTTTTTCCCAAAGCGATTCAATAGCATAGTAAAGTCTCTGCTCGGCCGAAAATAGATGAACAACAAAATCTATGTAATCAATAATAATCCATCCTCCGGCAGCACTGCCCGAATGTTTATAGCAGTGAATTCCTTCTTCCCTCATTGCTCTCATAACACTTTGTTCAAGAGCCTTTAGGTGTGGTGAACTCAAACTGGATGCAATAATGCAATAATCAGTCATACTGGTACGTTCTCTAACATCAAATGTGCGGATATCTTCCGCCTTTTTTTCTTCTAAAGCATCACAAACAAGCTCTAATAACTTTTCTTCTAACATATTTTCCTTAAATTATATTTTAATCTGCAAACCTTACCTGTAAAGCTTTCTCTCATTGATTATTTCATCCACATCCGGTGGAAGCATATAACCAACATCTTCATCGCCATGCAACATTCTTCTTATATTGGATGAAGATATATCAATATTACTATTTTTAGATATATTTTGCAAGACTTTTGTTTTCCATGGTTCTTTCAGCTTAACAGATGATTCATCAATAACATAGCCGGGACGTGTAATTGTAATGAAATTGCACAACTCAAGTAAGGTATAAATATCTCGCCATGTATGCAGCTGGCATAAACTATCCGCCCCGATAATAAAATAATATTCATTTTCTGGGTGCATGTTTTTCAAAGCTTTTAGCGTATCTACAGAATAAGATACTCCCCCATTTTTCAATTCATAATCAGAGACTTCAAAGTTTTTATATTTTTTAATTGCCGCCTCAACAAGTTCATATCGCACTTCACCCGGAAGAATATTAATATCTTTATCTTTATGTGGAGGTATATAGCAGGGCATAAAAATTACTTTATCCAGTTCAAAGTCAAGCAATGCTGTCTCAGCAATATTTATATGACCTATATGAATTGGATTAAATGTGCCACCTAAAATTCCAACTTTTGACTTTTGCAGTTTTTTCTTTTTATGAAATAATCTCATCTTATCTTTATTTACTGTACTGTTAAAGAAAATCAATGCTGTTTCAGATACTCTCGAACACTCTGCATATCCTTATCTCCTCTGCCAGACAAATTAACAACAATTATCTGTTCTTTACTCATCATTTTTGCCTGCTTAATTGCCTCAGCAATTGCATGAGCTGATTCCAGGGCAGGAATAATACCCTCTTCAGAACACAAAACCTGAAAGGCATTAATTGCCTCATCATCATTTATGCATGTGTATTGAGCTCTTTTAATATCATTGAAATATGAATGTTGCGGTCCGACACCAGGATAATCCAACCCGGCAGAAATAGAATGAGTTTCAGTAATCTGACCATAATCATCCTGAAGCAGATAGGTTTTGTTGCCATGCAGAACACCTATACGACCACCTTTTATACTAGCAGCATGTTTCCCGGTTTCAATACCTGAGCCCGCAGCTTCAACGCCAACAAGTTTAACATCAAAATCTTTTTCAAACCCGGCAAAAATCCCCATTGCATTGCTTCCTCCGCCAACACAGGCAATTACCATGTCAGGAAGGCGACTCTCTTTCTGCAAAATCTGTTTTCGAGATTCAATACCAATAACCGATTGAAATTCCTTAACCATTTCAGGATATGGTGCAGGCCCTGCAACGGTTCCTATCACATAAAAAGTATCTTCAACAGTTGTCACCCAATTTCTTAATGCTTCATTCATGGCATCTTTCAAAGTTGATGAGCCTGATGTAACAGAAACAATATCAGCACCAAGCATTCGCATTCTCTCCACATTTGGTGCTTGACGCCTGATGTCTTCTGCTCCCATAAAGACTTCACACTTTAATCCAAAAAGCGCTGCTGCTGTGGCAGTTGCGACTCCATGCATACCTGCCCCTGTTTCAGCAATTACACGGCGTTTACCCATTCTTTTTGCCAACAGACACTGACCAACTGTATTATTTACTTTATGTGCGCCTGTGTGGTTAAGATCCTCTCTTTTCAGATAAATTTTTGCTCCGCCACAGTATTCTGTAAGTCTGCCGGCATAATACATAGCACTTGGCCTGCCAACATAATCCGCAAGCAGATTCTTGTATTCCTCGAGAAAACCCTCGTCTTTAATGTATCTTTCGTAGGCATCTGTCAGCTCTGTTATCGCAGGCATTAATGTTTCGGCAACATATTGACCGCCATATATTCCATAATATCCTTTTTTCACTATATATTCCCCAATTTTAAAAATTTTTCTAATTTTGTCAGGTCTTTTTTTCCTGGTTTTAGCTCAACACCACTACTGACATCTATACAAAATGGTTTAACCTCTTTTATAGCTTCAACAACATTATCCGGGTTTAAACCACCGGCAAGAACAACATCTCTTTTCCCGGCTAGTTTAGAAGCAAGTTCCCAATTACTCACTTTCCCTGTTCCTCCATACTCTTTTTCTGTTATACTATCAACTAGTACCTTATCTGCTTTGCAGACAGCAGCTCTTTGAACATCTTCTGAAAATCTTAAACCAAACGCACGCCAAACTTCAACACCAAATTCTTTTAATTTATATATATCGGCATCACTCTCTTCTCCATGAAGCTGAACTACATCCAAGTCACAAATCTTAACAATAGTGATAATATCATCAATCGGGTTGTTGACAAAAACGCCAACTTTCTTTATTCCATGAAGCTCCCCTATCCACTCTTTTAACAATTCAGGATCAATATATCTTGGTGATTTATCATAAAAAATAAAGCCTAGATAGTCCGCTCCATACTCTATTGCAAACAGACCATCATATCTATTTGTTATTCCACATATCTTGATTTGCATATTTTTTCTCTGTAACACATTTAAAATTACATCATACAATGGCATATATAACAAAAAAAATCAATATTTTTTATTTTTTTGTTTTTATATATTTTATCTTGTGTATAATTTCGGCAAAACTAAATCTTTAATATAAAATAAACACCAACAATGCAAAATCTTCATAAAACAATAAACCAAAGTATAAATTACATATTAATAGGCACTGTGATATGGAGTTTTTTCTTCGTTGCCACAACTGGTGCAACTCTTTCCGGACTACAAATCACATTAAATCTATCAAATATCCAGATTGGGGTAATGAGTTCCATGAGCATGATCTTTCTGCCTCTTCAGATTGTTGGATCAATTGTTCAGGAAAAGTTTTTTGACAGAAAAAATTTTTGTGATGGATTGCTTTTGATCGGATATTTCTCGTTTTTCTTTATAATGATACTACTTGCTAATTGGACAAAAATAGCAGAACAAACAGCAATATTTATATTTATTGCTCTTTTTGCTCTTTCTCATTTAACAGCACAATTACAGGTTTCACCATGGTTTTCATGGATGGGAGACCTTGTGCCTAAAAGAGAAAATAATAATTTCTGGAATAAACGAGGCAGTTACTCTCAAGCTGCAGTTCTCGTCTCATCAGTAATACTTGGTCTTGGAATTGACCATTTTGGAAGAGAAAATATAAACACCTATATATACGTGATGTTTCTTGCTTTTGTAGCAGGTATAATTTCTCTTGTTTTTCAGCATATGGCAACGGATATAAAACCTGAACCTCAAAAATTTAATCTTTCATTAATAACAAAAATGAAACTTGTTTGGCGAAACAAGCAGACAAAAATTCTTATATCTGTAGCTAGCATTCAAAGCTTTTTCACCTTTTTTTGCGCTCCTTTCATTTTTATATATCTGCAGGAAACTCTAAAATTTTCTATGCTGAAAGTGCAGATTCTTAGCTCTATAGGTTGTGCCTCTGCATTCCTGTCATCTTATCTTTTCAGAGTTATCGGCAATAAATATGGAAGAAAACCTATATTGATAATATGTTATGTTCTGAAAATCTTTGAATTTTTCCTATGGACAACCCTTCTTCCGGGGGCATCTTTTGCTCATACCGTTGTTGTTTTTATTTTAGCAGGATTTGTAAACATAGGAATTGAAAGCTCTCATATGTCTCTTATAACATCAATAGCAAACAGAAGAACGAGTAGTATCGCTGTTGCAATGTTCTTCTCGATTTCCGGTCTTGCAGGATTTTTAAGCTCCAACCTTAGTGGAGTAGCTTTAGACTTTTTTGAAAACACCAGTATTGTACAAAACAGCAGTTTCACCGGATTCAATTTTCTGGCACTAATTGCTTCAATAGGATATATTATATCTTCATTCATGTTTATACATTTTAAAGAACTTGGTTCCATCTCAACAACAACTGTTGTAAGAATTCTACTAACAAACAACCCTATCAGATCTGTTGTACATGCACATATCCTTTCAAAACCCATGCCGGAAAAAAACAGAATACTGACTCTAAACAAGGCAACATCAAACATTCTTGCACAAGAACTTGTAGATGATCTGTATAACCCATCAAGCAGAGTTAGAGAGAGTGCCGTTGATAATATCTCAAGAATGAAAACCAATATAGATCCTGTGATTTATGATGATCTAATTAAAATAATGGATATACCAAGTCTTGGTATACAAGCTGAAGCAGCAAGAGCTCTTGGGCATCAAAAGGTTGAGAAAGCAGTTCCGGAATTATATAAACATATATATGATGGGGACAAATCACTCACATTTGCCTGCATATATGCCCTAGGTCTTATAGGCAGCAAAGATGTTGTAAGTAAACTAGCAGAACTATTAAACAACAGAAAATTTAAAATATTTTGGCCGGAAATTGTTGAAACTTTGGGTAAAATATCTGACTATACTTATTCAGAGAGAGTGTTTGAAATTTATAAAGAGGAATATAACTGGACTCTAAAAAAACAAGAGCTTATTGCTATTACAAGACTATTCTATACAGCAAAAAGAGATACTGTTTATTCTATATTTGAAAAAGAGACAAAAGAGCCTATGTCAACTCTTGAAAAACAGACAAAAATTGCAATACAAAAATTCAGCAATAACAAATATGGAGCAAAAACTCTACTTTTCCTAGACAGAGGACAATATCTTGAAAGTCTGGAATATATGCTTATGGATATATTTGAAGAATATCAGAATTATAAAATAAAAACACTAAAAGAGCTAAGAACAAAACTTGTGGAATTATTCACGCCAGACGGAAAACTTAAAACAAAACCTGAATTATCTGATGAAAAGAATGGAAAGATTGTTATGATAATTCTTTATATGTGGACTGAAATAAAATATTTTCCTAACGAATTTAATCGCTTCACATACCTTGCAGCAATACTGCTGATTAAAAAACTCAGAAACAAAACATTATGATTTTTTGATTCCTTCAATAAAAAGATCTACAATATCATAACATTTCTCTTTAGTCACATATCCAATTTCGGAAACTGTAACTTTAACACGGTTTTTTCTTTAAGCACCCTTAAATGACTTAATTTAAAGAATTTACATTTTTTAATAGACAATTGACCCCATTTATGGTTTCATATCATGGGATT
>CAYTUX010000091.1:0-11846 GCA_964441455.1 uncultured Victivallales bacterium
CTCGAACACCTCCCCTTAGCAAGGGGAGGAGCTAATACGTCCTCGGCGTCCGCTAAACTAATTTTCTAATTTATCACCCAAAAAGTGATAAAACAACAATTAAAACCTTAATTTAATTGAACGAAACACATGTTTGTCCTCTCAACAAGAAATCTAAGCATTATTATTTCTTTTTCCACACTTTGACTTTTAGAGTTTGTCGTCCCCAGTTGATTGCTTCTTTATGTTTAGGGAAGAAGATATCAACTTTATGTCCTTTAATTGCTCCGCCTCTGTCTTCTACGATGCCATATCCAAAGCCGGGAATTTCCATGACTGTTCCAAATGGAAATATCGAAGTATCAGCTGCTAAAGTTCCTCTTCTTGCCTTTGTTCCTGAAGCTGTTATACCCACATCTTTTCTTTTGCCCTTATTCGGACCATAGCTGTATACAGGTTGAAACAACCAGTTTCTGTGCCAACCACAGCATTTTCCGCAATCACAATAACCAGTTGTTTCGATTGTATAGTATTGAGGTTTTACTCCCCTTGGCGGTCTTATTGAAGAACATCCGGAAAGAATTACAATACAAAATATAAATATAACTGTAAGTGCTGATATGCTAAAATATGTCGTTTTCATTTCCATCAATATATCCTTGTAGTATTACCTGTGCAGCAAGTTTATCTCGAACATTTTTCCTCTTGCTTCTGCTCATATCTGCGTCAATAAGAATTTTTTCAACAAGGCTGCTGCTTAAACGTTCATCAGAAAATTCAATCGGCAGATCTGTTTTAAGTTTCAGTTTTTCAATAAATTCTCTTACCTTTTTAACCATTGGACCTTCAGTATTGTCCATGTTCAGAGGCAGACCAATAATTATTTTTTCTGCATTAATTTCTTGTATAATACTGCAGATTTCCTCTACAGACTGTTCGTCAGAGAATGTGTCAACGGTTCTGAATGGTGTTGCAATCATACCCAAAGGATCGCTTACAGCGACTCCAAGTCTGCGAACACCATAATCTATTCCTAATAATTTCATCTGTAATCTTTATTTTTTAAAAGAGTTAAATCAAGTGTTCAAAGTCACTGTGTTCTTTTACTTTGTTAACCATATTTTTTATCTCTTGTGCTTTTGATTTTTCACAAACCATTGTCACGCCGTTGACTTTTACAACAATCAAATCATGAACCCCTATCAGAGCAACCAGTCCATCTTCTGAAACAACAATATTGTCTCTTGAATCCATAGACAGGCAATCTCCTATGACAGTGTTTTTGCCGTCCTTGGATTTCAGATGGTTTTCAATTGCAGGCCATGAACCAACATCATCCCATTCAAATACACCTTTTATCATTTGAATGTTATCCGCTTTTTCCATTATTGCATAATCAACACTAATCTTTTCAAGTTTTTCATACTCTTCTTTGAGTTTTTTGTCAAATTCTGCAGTTCCGGTAGCATATTTTTCCATCACATCAGCAAGTGCAAGCAGTTTTGGTGCATATTTTTTAAGAGCTGTTCTGACAGTCTCTACAGACCAAATAAACATTCCGGCATTCCAGAAGTAATTTCCTTCATTTAAGTACTCAACAGCAGTCTTATGATTTGGCTTTTCCACGAATCTTTTAACATCAAAAAACTCAATTCCATCTTCATTGCCGGTATTTTGACCGGCTTCAATATATCCAAACCCGGTTGCTGGAAAATCGGGTTTAATTCCTATTGTTATAATGGTATTCTGCTTAAGAGCTCGCAGAAGACCTTGCTTTAAAGTGTTTTGAAAAACTTTAACATCGCCCATAAGTTGATCTGCCGTAAGAATACAGAATGCGCCATCAGCTGTTTTACGGCGAACAATTGCTGATGCCAAAGCACATACAGCCGCAGTATCACGACCAAAAGGTTCTCCAATAATATTTTCTGCCAACAGTATAGGAGCTGCATCTTTGGATGCTTCAATAATTTCAGCATTCGTAATGACAAATACTCTTTCCGGTGGAATTAATCCATCCAATCTTTCAACTGCCATAGCCAAAAGAGTTTTTTCTCCCAGCAGCGAAAGCAACTGTTTTGGTCTCTTACTTGTACTCATCGGCCAAAATCTTTCGCCACGTCCACCTGCCATAATAACGGCATAACATTTATCTAACATAATTAACTCCTTGTTTTTTTCTATTAAAAAGATTCTTTCAAAAGCTTGCAGTCGAGCTGCTAACTACCATTAATACTAAATTATCATATTGCTATATGATTTCTTTTTTTAAATTTAATCTTACAATCTAACTTGACAAAAAGATTAAGAGTTTTTCATGAAACTCCTAAAAGAGCCTAGCTGTTTAATCATGATCAAGCATTTCTCGTACCTTACGAGCCAGAGCGTTGCGCGGAATTGGTTTGCTGATGAAATTCATGTTATCGGGAATAATGTCTTTTTGAGCAATAACATCGGCGGTGTATCCGGACATATATAGAACCTTCAAATTGGGATAGTCAGTTATCAGTTTTTCAGCAAGTTCACGACCATTGATGCCGGGCATAACCACGTCGGTAAGCAACAGGTCTATGACGTGTGTGTGATCGCTTGCGATTTTCAATGCTGCTTCAGAAGATTCTGCTGCCAGAACTGTATATCCAAGTTTTTTGAGGAACATTTTCAGTGTAGCAAGAATTGAATGTTCATCCTCGACAAGCAGAATGGTTTCTGTTCCGCCGGGGGAAGAGTCGCTCTCTGTTTTGTTCTTCAATTTAGCATTGTCTTCCGCTAATCTGGGTAGATAGATGCGTAGGGTAGTGCCTTGGCCCGGCTCGCTGTAAACGTTGATAAAGCCCTCGTTTTGTTTGACGATTCCATAAACCGTTGCCAGTCCGAGACCGGTTCCTTCTCCAATGCCTTTGGTGGTGAAAAACGGCTCGAAGATTTTGTCCATCGTTTCACTATCCATACCGCAACCGTTATCGCTGATAGTGAGCATGACGAATTCACCGGGGTAGAAGTACTCGTGACTTCCGCAGTATTTTTCATCAATTGACACGTTATTTGTCTCGATAGTCACCTTGCCCGCACCTCCTATGGCGTCGCGTGCGTTGATGCAAAGGTTGGCGAGAATCTGATCAACCTGAACGTGATCCATTTTAACGAGCCATAGTTCCGAACTCGGTACCCAGAAAATTTCGATGTCTTCACCGATTAGGCGGCGAAGCATCTTCAGCATATTGCCAATCTCATCGTTTAGATCAAGTACTTGCGGTGAGATGGTCTGTTTGCGAGCGAAAGCCAGAAGCTGCTGGGTCAGTCTGGCGGATCTTTCGGTTTCGTTTGTGATTTCCCGGAGCCACTCCTGAATGGGATGGTCTTCGGCTATATCATCGCGACACATGTCGGTGTAGCACATTATGCCCATGAGCATGTTGTTGAAATCATGTGCTACGCCGCCTGCCAGACGTCCGATTGATTCCATCTTCTGTGACTGAGCGAGCTGGTGCTGGAGCTGTTTATGCTCAGCCTCTCTGTTTTTTTTCGCTGTTATATCGCGAGCAATGCCGACAAAACCCGTGATGACTCCTGAAGAATCACGAACTGGAGCACCTGTAGATACATGCCAACGCCATGAACCGTCTTTATGACGCACTCTATATTCTACACTACTTTGTTTTTTACCGGTCATTAAAGTTTTTTCCAGGAAGGAACGACATAGATTTAAGTCTTCGGGGTGGACATAAGGTTCAAAGGATTTTCCGATTGCTTTTTCCGCCGGTTCACCCATGAAATCGAGCCAGTTTGGCGAAATGTAAGTAAACACACCTTCTGAAGATAGTGCATAGACAATGTCGTTGGCATTCTCCACAAAAGAGCGGAACATGTGTTCGCTTTTACGCAGCTTGTTTTCAGCGACTTTGAGGTCACGCAAATCGATATCGACGCAGTACATTTCTTTGTTGCCGCTTGCCGTGAGGTGCAGAATATGAGAAGAATAGACATTGACGGGGTCTCCCTGTTTATTCTGCAGAACATGTTCTTCCGCAGAAATTCCCGATCCGCCAGCCAGCCATTGATCAGTCGCATTAATTACCTCGGATCGCATGTCAGGCGGAATAATGAGCTCTTCTAAAAGACACCCATGTGCTTCTTCCCGGGTATAGCCGTAAACTTGCTCGCTTGCTGCATTCCAGTAGATGACTTTTCGCTGCTCGTCATACCCCTGAACCGGAATCCGGTCCATGTTCTCCAGCAGATCGCGAAAACGGCTCTCACTCTCCTGCAGAGCTTTCTCCGCCTGTTTGCTTTTGGTTATATCAATTGCAGAAGTAGCAAAATACTCAATTTCATTGTCTTCATTTTTTATAGCTAAGCCCGTCATAAGCATAGGGAAGGTCTTTCCGTTGCGATGAATATGCCAGATCTCCGTAGGCTCAAAATGTCCGCTCTGCTGCATGTCAGAAATGGTTTGTTCAACCTCTTCCTTCTGCTCCGGAGAGTGTAATACATTAATGTTTCTTCCTATAAGTTCATCAGGGATGTACCCGTGAACATCAGCAAAAAACTTGTTCACATAAATCAGTTTACCATGGGGATCACTAATCGCCTGTCCGAAGACAGACTTTTCAGAAATCATTTTGAACCTATGCAGTTCATCCTCCGCCTTCTTTTGTTTGGTAATGTCAGTGTCATTTCCTCGGTATCCTAAAAGTTTTCCGTCTTGATCCATTATGGGAAGACCGTTTGTGCTAAACCACATAAGCTGACCGGTTTTTGTCAAGGCATGATTTTTGACATTGACGAATGGTTCCTTTCTTTCGAAAACTTTCAGTGCCGCAGTCTTGAACGCATCTCTTTTTCCTTCAGGATGGAGATCATAGAAATGCATTTTCCCGACCATTTCTTCAGGCTTGTATCCCAAAACAGATTCCGACGTTCGGCTGACATATGTGTACAGACCGTTCGTGTCGACCTCCCAGGTGATGCTTCGGCTCTGTTCTGCAATTTTTTCGAAACGCTCTTTGCTGATTTTTAATTCCTGTTTTTGACGATACTCTTCGGTTACATTGCGAAAAACCAGAACCGCACCGATGATAGTTCCGGATTTGTCGCGAATGGGAGCACTGGAGTAGGCAATCTGGCGTTCTGTTCCATCTTTTGCTATGAGGACAGTGTGATTTGTAAGATCAACGCTAACGCCTTCGGCAAGGGCTTGAAATACCGGGTTGTCAGCCGTTTCTCTGTTTTCGGCACTAATGATTCTGAATGCCTCTTGTATTGGATTCCCGACAGCCTCCGAGCTGGTCCAGCCGGTCATAATCTCGGCTGCTTTGTTGATATTGGTTATCCGCCCATCGATGTCGCAGGCAATCACTCCAGCGACGATGGAATGCAATGTGGCGGCAAGCTGTTTCTCACTCTGTGCCAACTTACGTTCGGATTCCTCAATACGGGAATGCATGAAAGACTTCCAAATTGCGACACCGATGGCTCCCGTAATAATTATAACCCCCAATAAAAACAATGCCCAATAGTGGTAAAATAACTGCCGCAAAGTTATCTTGCCGAAGTTTTCATATGGACCAATCTGAAGTTGTTTAAGACAATCGTGAACGATTTGGTAACTGGTTGGAATTGTCCATCCTGCGATGTGTGCAGCCTTTGCAACCTCGCTTTCTGCAGGTATTCCAATCAATGCCCCTGCAACATCCTGTGCCAAAGATTCATGCAGATGCGGCAATTTGACGATGGGCCACTCCGGATAAAGTGCTGTAGACCTGACGAATGGTACATCTTCGTCTGTTTTGCGTTGGTGCAGAACACGGAGTTCTTTTTCATCAATTAATCCTTCTGACTGCATACGTTCGAGAGTTTCCGTTCTGACCGTTCCCGCATCAGCTTCACCCGTCAGAACAGTTTTGACGACAGCATCATGCGTGCCGATAAAATCCAGACTGTGAAGATCCTTTTTTGGATCAATTCCGTTCTGCTTCATCTCCAGCCACGCCATTTGCCATCCACCGAAAGAGTGGGGATCTACTGCCGCAAATCGCTTTCCCTTAAGGTCTTGTATTTCATGAATATTTTTTTCATCTTTACGAGTGAATATAACACCGCCGAATACAGTATATGGCTCTCCCAGACGCAGGTTTTTGAGTGTAGCGATTGCCGGAATTTCGTAGAGGGCATCTAATTGGGTGTACTGAGAGGTATTTGTTATTAGAAAATCAATCTTTTTTTCACGAACCGCCGGCGACACCTCCTCGAATCTCAGCGGTACAAGCAGAAAACGGTATTCCGGTATATTAGCCGTCAGGTAATTCACAGTGGGAACCCATTCTTTTATGCAGATGTCAACACCCCGCTTTGCTAATACACCCAACCGGATTACCCGATCCTGACCTTCCGGATAGACAATTCGACCTTTTTCAAACAGACGATCTTCACTATTAAGTTCTGAGAACATGAGAACCGGTTGCGATTTTAAAGAAGCAGTATCTTCAGACATCGATAGATTAAGGTTGAAGAACAGAAATATGCACATAAACCAAAATGTTTTATTTTGAATCCAAGATTTGGATGCTAGGGTCTGCTGAGTCATGTATGTGTTCCCTTTTTGTTCGTGTCAAGCTGATTTTTATAATATTTTTTACTACAGGACAAATGCCCTAATCGTAAATACTAACAAGGTTCTTCATAAATTATTGTGGGTGTTTTCTTTTGTTTGACCCCTCCAGGGTCGGGGAGTTATATTGTAACTAACCCCCGTATTGCATAAGGGGCTAATCAAATTAGACTACTTCGTAGTCTTAGAACAGTTTCACTGTTCAACATAAATAGCCATGTATTAAATGTATGGTTAATATAACATTATTAATGAACGACTGCAACGTAGTCGAACAAAGAAAACACACATTACCCAAAATAAATGACGAAGAACCACTAATAATTTTTCGCGCAATAAATTTTGTAATATATAATATTCAATTTCATCAAAAAAAGTCAAGCTTTATTTTGCAAATCAGCATGTTTTTTTTATTTTCTGGTTGAACGTTTTTTCCGGCGGGGTGGAGCACCCCGACCCTACAGCTGCTGATGCCGCAAACAACGCTAAACCATTGATTTGCAGCCGCTTTGTAGGGTCTGGGTCCATGACCCCGCCTTTAAAATAAAATTTTCAATCTTATCACCCAAATTTATAAAATTGATTGTTCTAATCCTTGATTTCAATGTTTAAAACGCATGTTTCTTACTTCAACCGAAAAATTAAGGTCTGTTTTGCTTTTCTGGTTGGATGACCTTTTCGGCGGCTCCGCCCAGCTACTAAGTATAAAAAACATTTAACAAATTGACCGTTTACTTTTCTTTTAGTAGCTGAGTGACGCCCTAAAAGGGCAAATTATACTAGCCCAGGTAACCGACCTGGGTCTGTAAACGTTATATGTCTTCGCCCAGCTACTAACTTAAATCAATTTCTTGCATAGTTCAAAGATCCATTGCAAAGTTAGTAGCTGGGCAGCTTAACCCTGTATTTATTAAGCTGCCATTACAGGGCGCAACAAACATTGCTACTTATTACCCTAGGCGTTGCCTAGGGCTGATATAAGCTGGGCTGTCAGCCCGCTTCCCGCAGACGGTACTAGCAGAAGCTAGCTTCATCCTATTAGCTTATGATTTGCCACTAACTTCGTTTTCCAGCCATGCGGGATCGCAAGCTCCAGACTAACTCCTTTTGGTCGTGTGTGGCTAAAGCCTTTATCACACACGACCAACGGAAGTGAGGCTGGAGCCTGCGACAGCAACGTAGTGACCTACCTCGAGTCAGGCCGTAATCATTTTTGCATAGAATCTTTGACAGAACCGGAAATCTAAAGATTATTCAAATAGTTTCATTCGTTTTTTGTTACGTTCGAACAGTTCTGCTTTATAGTTTGTAAGAGGTACTCTTGCTGCACCGGTTTTTTCTGCCGCCATTGCTACTGCGTATGGAACAACTTCAAAAAGGCGGGGATCGAATGGTTTTGGAATGATATATTCATTACTGAATGTCATTTCAGGTTCGTTATAGAGATCTTTTACATACTGCGGAACTTCTTCTCTTGCAAGTTCAGCAAGAGCCTGAGAAGCCGCAACTTTCATCTCGGTATTAATAGTTGTTGCTTCGGCATCTAATGCACCTCTGAACAGATACGGAAAACCAAGAACATTGTTTACCTGATTTGGATAATCGGATCTTCCTGTTGCCATAACGTATGGTTTGTCTCCAATAGCCATCTGAACATCAGCGGGAGATATTTCCGGATCAGGATTTGCCATTGCCATAATAGCAGGATATTCCGCCATAGCTGCAACAGCTTCCTTTGAAAGACAGTTTGCAATTGATACACCAACAAAGACATCGGCTCCAATAAGAGCTTCTACCATTGTTTTTGTATCTGTCTCAACTGCCATTTCAAGCTTTTTTCCTGTTAGTTCTCTGGAAGTTGACAGTGGACCTTTTGAATCGCACATAATCACATTTGCAGCACCGGCTGCTTTAATCATCTGTGCAATTCTGATTCCGGCAGCACCTGCACCATTGACAATTATTTTCAGATCTTCAAGTTTTTTATGTGACAGTACACAATAGTTAAGAACTGCAGCTAGAGTTATTACAGCCGTACCCCATTGATCGTCATGGAATACCGGAATGTCAAGAATTTCATCTAATTTGTCTTCAATTTCAAAACAGGCAGGTGCAGCAATATCTTCAAGGTTTATACCTCCGTACATTGGAGCAATTGCACATACTGCATCAATAATTCTTTGAGGATCTGTCGGACCTTCGTTTAGTCCATCTTTTCTCATGAAATTCAGGGGAATTGGCCATCCGTCCACATCTCCAAATGCTTTGAATAGTACTGCTTTTCCTTCCATTACGGGAATGCTTGCCGATGCACCTCTGTCACCAAGACCTAATATAGCTGTACCGTCAGAGACTACTCCTACTAAATTTTTTTTTGCAGTATAGTCAAATACTGTTTTCGGGTTTTCTGCAATTTCCAGAACAGCTTGTGCCACACCGGGTGTGTAAGCAAGGCATAGGTCTTTTAGTGATTTAAAAGGGGAGGTCAGATCTGTTCCGACTTTTCCGCCTTTGTGGTATTCAAATATTTCTTCTTTTGTAAGTTCCATTTTATATTTCCTTTTCATTTCCTTTTAAATTATTTTTGGTTATTCGCCAGGAGCTCTGCACATTCTTTAAAGTCCTTAGAAAAAAAGAACGCTCTTTTAATTCTGCTTCTTCCGAATGTCAATTTTCAGTTTTTCAACTATCAGGGTTAATAGTTTATCTTCCAACCGACAAAGTCTCTCTTGCTTTGTAATTTTTCATCTGTGACCACATCAAAATCCGGATCATGTTTAGTTTTTGGGAAGAAATGACGTATGTTTTCAATATGTTCTCTTTTTACCAAGATGATTCCTTTTTCCTTGCTGAAAATGAACTTTATAAAAGCTTCATCTTCAGGTGTGTAGAGAATGTTTATATGATCATCGATATCTCTGTCCAGATAAAAGACAAGATTTTCGTAAATGTCAGGATAGATTGCAACACGTTCTCCTGGAAGTTTGTCAGTCTCTTCTTTAATTGACAGAGCAAATCTTTTGAGAGGTCTGTATTTTTCAACCATTGGGGTTATTATGCAATAGAATAGACCAAGAAAGAGGGTAAAAATTCCCAAGTTGAAATATATTTTTTTAAGTATGGGATGTTCAATTTTTTTATTTTTAACAGTATATATAGTTATAAAGATTGATATGATACCAGCCGTGAATGTTGCAGCAAGAATACCTGTGTCAGGTTCTACAGGTGAAGCCTCCATTACTCTTGATTTTATTGCAGGTATGGAATAAATTAGAGGAAAAATTATAGAAACAGCAATAATTATTGAGGCTATGACAGTCTGAATATTCAGCGACAGCATCTGCAGAAATCTGTTTAGAGTTTTCTTTTGATAATGTGTTGAGAAGAATATTCCAATTTGCACAGCACATAGAGGAATTGCAGGCAGTATATAGTAACTTCTTCTTGAACCGGATGCGGTAAAGAAAAGGAATATGAGTATAAATGAAACTAATAACCATTTTATCTCTTTTGACTGCTTTTTAAACTGGGACATCAATCCGACAAATGATGCAGCAAACATTATACTCCATGGAATTATCTGCCTTGGAACATATTCAAAGTAAACATACCATGGTTCAATGTGGTCAAATGGATCTGCAAATCTTTTAATATTCTCTCTGAATATTTCTACGAAGGCATTATCAGCGTATGCTGCATCACTTGTTAATGTTGCAATTATGTTTGGAGTCAGATAAACTGTAAGTCCTATTATACCGGCAATTATATGAGAAGGTTTAAGAAGATGTTTCCAGCGGTTTTCAATAACAAGATCCGGTATTAATGCTAAGCATGGAATCACTACGGCAGGAAGATCTTTTGTAAGTGCTCCGAGAAAGCAAACCATGTAGAATATCAGAAATGTTAAAAAGTTTGGTTTTTCTCTTCGATACCAGTACCATGCAAGAGCCAGCATTATTGCTGCAACATTCTCGGTTTCGGCTGTACCTGTTCTAGACCAGAACATTATACCATAAGATGCCATAATCACCCAACCTGCAATTCTTCCGGCTGTCGGAGACTTTAATTTGCGTCCCAGATATAGAGTGCTGAACACAATCATCATTCCTGAAAGTGCCGGTGGTATACGAAGTGACCACTCATTAATTCCATTTGTCAGGAATGTAAATGGCAGAATAAGCCAATATGTTAAAATTGGTTTATCAAAATATGCAGTTCCATTAATTGTCGGGTGCAGGAAATCATTAGACTGAAACATCTCTTTGACAATACATGCCCAACGTCCTTCCGCAGCCCATAGAGCACGGTCTCCAAGTCCCCAGAAAAACATTAAAAAACTAACAAGTAAAAGCAGCAGTTCAGGCCACCACTCCTGTAAAAAACTTTTTTTATTTTCCACTATTTTATTTTCCCCTTTTTTCTCTTCAATGTATTTAAGACTTGATTTTGATTAATTGCAGTCTTCTTTACTAAATATTTTATATCTTTAAATTCATTTTTTTTTTTTAAACCATCTACAAAAAACATTTGAACATATATAGAATCTTCAAGTGCTCTATGATATTTTTCGCCTTCGAATCCCAGATGTTCTGTTAAGTACTTCAGATTATGTTTCTTTAACTCCGGATACCATATCCGAGCCATCTTCAGACTATCAAGAAATGGATTTTTGATTCTATCGATATTATTGCGTTTCATTTCTGTATATATGAAGCCTGCATCAAATGTTGCGTTGTGTGCAATTAGTATTGAATCACCAACGAAATCGATAAAGTTTGTTCCTACCACGGAAAAGTCTGGTTGATTTTCCACCATTTTATTTGATATTCCATGCACATTCTGTACTACATACGGAATATTAATTTCAGGGTTAACCAACCATGTTTTCTTATCAATAATTTTGCCGTTTTTGAATTTTACAGCGGCAATTTCAACAATTTTATTATTTCTGGCATTAAAACCGGTGGTTTCCACATCAACTGCGGCAAAAATCTGGTTTGTATATGACTCATTAGTTGTTTCTGCATTTGTTAAAATTGATATCATTGTTAAATAAAATATAGTTATAAATTGTTTCATAATTTTGGGAATATACTAAAAATAGTGATATATAACAAGTAGAAAGATAGTTAACTGATAATAATCCCTGTTTTTCTGGTTAACCACCCTTTTCGGTCGGCGGGGACGCCAACCCTCCCGATGTGTTATAATATTGTCTTGTAATAACGGGAGAAAACACCCCTCCGTTCTCGTCCCT
>CAYTUX010000092.1:0-5764 GCA_964441455.1 uncultured Victivallales bacterium
TCATTGGATGTTGAACGTTCGATGTTCGACGTTCTCTCCTTTCTCGTCCTTCATCATTGGATATTGGCTGTTGGCTATTGGATATTCCCTCCTCCTTCCTAATCTTCCTTTTTCCTTACCCTTCCTATTCTGCCCCGGCGGAATCTTCGTTTTCTCCCTCCCCAAAACATACGTCCCATCAGTCCCATCCGTCCCATAATTCTCCCCGCCAACCACCAGATCCAAAGTGGTCCTCCCCTGCTTACCATCAAACCAAAGTTTGTTCCTTTCTGCCCACGGAGTGAAACTTAACACTTAGCTCTGACCACTAAAAACTTTTCCGGAGGTCACCTCGCGTGCGAGGTGGGAGGGGTTCTTCTTCTTTGCACCTTTAGCGCCATTCGCGCCTTTAGCGTTAACCCTATTCTCTTATTTTAACGCAAGCGTCGCAAGCGATGTAAAGACGCAAAATCTCTTTACTTTTTTTAATTATTGCGTCCTTTTCGTTTAAATTCTTTTCTTGTTTTTTCTTCTTTTTACCACCCGCTGCGCTAGAGGCACAGAGACCACAGAGAAAGAAAAACACCGGCAACGAAGAATAGTTGCTTTACTGTCCGAGCCCACGGGACTCGGCTACAGGTTGCACTCTACGCAAGACATCTCTTCTTTCCGTGCTTCTCGGTGTTCATCGGTGGCTAATCCTCTTCTCTTTCTTCCTAAAATCATTCTGCTATCAATCATTCTGCAAAAAAATCTTTTTGTTAGCCAAATGTACTTGTTTTTGCAAGAGAATTGTAATATTATTGCTCAAATGTTAACTAACAGCATTTATTACCAAAAAAAATATGGACAGAACCAAAACACAATTTATGCGGCTTCAGGCACTGGACGAAGCCATCCGCAAAGGTCAATACCCTAACTGTCTAAGCTTTTCACAGGAATGGGAAGTTTCGCAGAAGACAATTCAACGCGATATTGAATTCATCAAATACGTTCTCGGTGCACCTATTGAGTATAATAGAGGAAAGCAGGGATATTACTACACAGATAGTAATTGGTTCTTACCTGCACTCTCTGTCAGTGAAGGAGAACTGTTGGCATTGGCATTGGGTGCACAGGCAGCAACATTATATCAGGGAACACCGCTTGCTGAAAAACTTGATAAAATTTTAGAGAAGATTGTTGTCTCACTTCCAGATACTCTGTCGGTAGTACCTGAAGATATTATGAATAATGTGTCATTTGCCGGAAATCCGGCTCGTGCGATAGATCCGGAAATGTGGATAACATTTGTAAGAGCAATTGCTCTGCATACAGTTCTAGACGTCACATACCGATCAGAGAATAAGCCAAATGCAAAAACCCACCTTCTTCACCCCTATCATATAGCAAACATTCAAGGTGATTGGTATGTTTTTGGAGTTATTCCTCCATATAATAATGTTATTCAGTTTGCTTTGTCCAGGTTTGAGCGTGTTGACAACACAAAAGAACATTTTGAGTTCTCGGCTCAGGAAGATGTAAAAGAACGTATCCAAAAATCATTTGGTCAGTTTATACCAAGAGGGAGAGAACCGATTTATGATGTATCTATTACTTTTGATACTCATGTCGCTCACAGAATTAAAGCACGCCAATGGCATCCTGCACAGAAATTAAAAACTAAAGAAAATGGAAGCGGTACGCTGGAATTTCCCGCAGGTAGTTTGGAGGAAGTCATGCGATGGGTCTTGGGATGGGGAAGCCATGTTAAAGTTCTTGAACCCAGAAAACTAAGGAATCTGGTCTCTGCCGAAATCCGCAAAATGAACAGTTAACGAACCATACTTTCAAGCAGCAAATTTGGGTTCAATTGTTTATTAAAAATGTAAATTCTTTAAATTCAGATATCTTGATCTCTATACCTCATCAAAATAATCCTAAAAACGGCAGTTGCCATTTTGCCGTAGATGCTAGGCGCACGGTTTTCAGCTATAGTACCTATGCAGGAAGCCGTGCAACGCCGCAGATGCGGTAAAACTGGCAACCCCTTGCTGTTTGAAATTCAGAAAATTCTTCACCCATTTGGTGAAGCTAATAATCGAATCAACTCCCTTATTTACAACACTTATCCGTTTTTCTGAATTTCAAATGCCGTAACTAGGATAATTCTTAATCTCCCAAACTGACTGATATTATTGATGGTTATGAAATATTTTGCAATTTTAACAAAAAAAAGGTGCGGAAAATGAAAGTGACCCCCCTGTCATATAGTTTTGAGTTAAAAAACTATATAAAGAAAGTCACATTCATGCATTGTTTGCATTAATGGTCGGCAGCCCAGCTACTAACAGATCAGACAAACAATCCTATATCAAACTCCAATGTAAAGTTAATAGCTGGGCAACCCTCCCGAGCTGCATTCTAACATTAGTTTGGAAAACGGGAGGAAAAACCCCTCCGTCCTCGTTCCTCGGACACCTCCCCTTAGCAAGGGGAGGAGCTAATACGTCCCGGCTGTCCACAAAAATCTAAAACATGGGACACTTGAACTTCCGCTGGATCAAGATATCTGAGGTTGCTGATTTTTAATGTTTTCGCAGAATGTGAGGGCAAAAAAAAACGTGGAAAGATAAACTCTTTCCACGCCAAATGAGGAGTCTTTTGAGTGAGCACTGCCACTCAGCAGTGCTCGGGTGTTTAATTATTTAAAAAACTTTAAACTCATTTTAAAATTCATATTCCAGACCAAAAGCAAAAGTTGTTCCCGGTTCCGGATAATAGCCGTTACCGGACCATCCCTGATAAGCAACAGAACTATACTCTTCATCAAAAATATTATCTACCGCTGCATATAGAGATAAACTCTCAAGTCTTTTTACAGGACATGCATAGTTAAGAAGTGCGTTGACAACAACATACTCATCCAATTTATCACCTGTGTTAGCATAATCACCACCAAGATAAGCAGAGCTTATGTAGTTGGCTTCTGCCTTGAAAGAGAATCCGGCAGGAAGGAAAAACCATGCTCCAACATATAAATTATGCCTTGGAACAAGAGGTATATCATTGTTTTTGTTATCACCTTTGATAAATGTTGCATCATTAAATGTGTAGTTACCAAACAATTTAATATCTTTTATAATAAAATATGCAAAACGTGCTTCAACACCCATATGGCGAGTATCTTCCATATTTTCATTCTGGAATGTAACAGCATTGTATGCAATCTCATCATTCATTTCCATATAGTATAAAGTAAGTGCAACATTTAAATTTTCAGAAACATTCCAGTCTCCACCAAAGTCAACATCCCAACCTGTTTCCGGGTCAATATCCTGATAAAATGTGTCTGTTCCAAATCCGTAGTAACTTACCTGTTCGTCTAAGAAAGGTAATCTGAAAAGGGTAGATCCTTTAACAAATAGCTTAGATTTATCTTCAAAAGTTTTTACAAACCCAAGATCAAAAGCAGTTTCTGTGTCATTTTTGGAATCATCAAATGATGAGGGAGTATTAAGATCTTGAACATCTGCTTTTACTTCATAGTTTTCCACACGACCTGCACCATAAACAATATAGCTTTCTGCAATTGTAATTTCATCATGCACATATGCTGCAATAGTATTCTTATTCAACTTGGCATGAATACTCTTCATGGTTTTGTCAGAATCACCATACTTGTCGACGGTCAGATCATTAAAATAGATATCAGAACCAACTGTCAGCTTATTTTCAACTCCCATAACTTCAAAGTTACCAACATATTTTGGTAAAACACCATATCTGTTCTCTTTTGAATCTGTCCATGAAAAGAAAGATACATATTCAGCTGATGAGTCTTTCATCTGATAACCAAAATCCACAAACAAATCTTGTTCCGGAGACATTTCCAAAGCAACTCCGGCATCTGCAAAAAGATACTCATCTTTAGTCCTGTCATCAGGAGTTGAAGCTTGTCTTCTATCTTCCTTAATCTGTTCCATAGTCAGAGAACCCGGCATTCCTTGTTCAATATCACTATATTTAGCCCCTGCATAAACAGTTAAAGCATCTGAAAGTGCATATGAAAGTTTTGCACCGGCTCCATAATAAGTAAAATCAGAATTATCTCTATAGCCATCAAGCCCATAAAAATTAACAAATGCATTATAGAAGAGCTTATCCATATTACCATTAATTGCAGCAGAAACATTATAAAGACCGTAACTGCCACCATCGGCTTTTAATTTTGTACTGAATGTGTCATCAAGCGGTTTAGTGATAATATTGATAACACCGGCAACAGCATTGTCACCATATAGTGCACTTGAACCACCGTGAACAACTTCAATCTTTTCAACGTCAACCATTGAAATGCTTAACCAGTTAAGCTTTGCCATATCCGGATTATTCAACCTTTGACCATCAACAAGAACCAAGACCCGTCCGCCCGAATTCTCGCCAAAACCACGCATTGATACTTCAGCACCTGCGGCATTGCCGCCCATAGTTTTCACATAAACACCGGGAAGAGTTTTTATGGCATCAACAACATTAAGATACTTGTTTGCCAAAATATCTTCTGAGGTGATTACATCTACATTGCCGGCAACTTTATATTCCGGTAATGCAGTTCGACTTGATGTTACAACCATTGTGTCTAGTTCAACGGCTGAATTATTCGTTTGAGCAGCCGCAAATGACGCAGCAAGCACAAGCGAAAGAATGAATTTAACTTTCATTATCTTTATACCTATATTTTTATAATATTAACAAATGATAATTCTAAATTCACTGCGATTTTGATAACGCAAAACAACTGAACATAATATTCGGAAGAACATAGGTTTTACCGAACACAATCATTCAATCGTCCCGGTAATTAAGATAAGAAAAATAATCTTCTTCTCTTTTCGCGAGAGATTTAAAATTAAGAGGAAAAAATCCGTGTTCTGGCTTATGAACTAGTGTTCAATCACAGTGGCGCGACCGCTCCTGATTCTAACAGGAATTCCCGGGTAAATTTCCAAGATTTATAATTTCAAAGACAAGAATATCACTCTCATAAAAATTATGCAAGTTTTTTTTTAATTATTTTCACACAATTCCTATTTTTCTGGTTGAATGCCCTTTTCGGTCGGCGGGGACGCCAACCCTCCCGATGTACAGACTAATATTGTCTTGTAAGAACGGGAGTCCAGCTACCAAAAAAGCAATTAACTCTGCAATTATCATCAAAACACTTTATGTTTGGTAGCTGGATCGGCGTCCGCTAAACTAATTTTCAACTTTATCACCCAAAACTGAAAAAAACAAGCTCTCATTTGCTTATTTTATTGGTTAAAACAGATTTTTTCTTGTCCAACCGAAAAATTAAGATCCCTGTTTTTCTGGTTGAATTATTTATTGAGATTTGAAAAGATGTCCGCCGGGGTCAGTGATACCAGCTCTGCTTCACGATCAATGTAACTATTTATCATATTTTACTTCCAATCTTGCAATAGCATAATTAATTGTTTTTTCGTTACTCAATACTCCTCATTTCTTAACCACTCAGATAGAATGCATAGAGCTCTGTCGTGCGGGCTGCATAGAGTTCTCCAATAGTCAGGCGAACGCCTTCAACCGACTGCCGGACCGGAATTTTAGACTGACGCAGATAGTTCTCGGTGGTCGCGTAGAACTCCTCCCAAGAGCCATTCTTCTTTACTTCAATCCTAAAGGTGCGGGGCATATTGGGAGGCAGATCCTGAGGTGTGGATGGGTGCTTGAAGCCCCTCTCCATGTTGCTGTCGAAAACCAAAGTGATTTGATCAACCCTTTG
>CAYTUX010000093.1:0-7352 GCA_964441455.1 uncultured Victivallales bacterium
TCATTTTTTTCTTGTACATCCCCCATACTTTTAATATATTGCAGCTATATATCAATAATCTTGCTCAGCGGTTGAGCAAAGATTTATTGAGAAGTTACCATAATAATATAAAACAAAGGAGAAAAGATATGACATTACCAACACCTGAACCTCGTCATGAGCGGTTTGAAAAACTTGCCTATGGAATGTTTATTCACTGGGGACTATATTCTCAGTTAGGCAAAGGGGAGTGGATAAGACATTTGGGGAATATTCCCAAAGGTGAATATAGTAAGTTAATGGATACTTTTACAGCCAAAGACTTTGATGGGCATCGTATTGCTGCGCTGGCCAGGGAAGCAGGCATGAAATACATTACTATTACAACTCGCCATCATGATGGGTTTTCTCTTTATGACACACAAGGACTCTGCGATTTTGATGCACCACATAGTTCTGCTGGTAGAGATTTAATAAAGGATTTTGTTGCAGGCTGTCGTGCCGAGGGAATTTTGCCGGTTTTTTATCACACAACCCTCGATTGGTATCAGGAAAGCTTTGAAAAAGATTTTGATACTTATCTGGAATACTTACGTAAAAGTGTTGAAGTACTTTGTACTCAATATGGTGATATTGGTGGATTATGGTTTGACGGCAACTGGAGTAAGCCAGATGCTGATTGGAAGGAAGACGATCTTTATGGAACAATTCGTAAACATCAGCCGGAGGCGATGATAATAAACAACACTGGACTCAAAGCAAGAGGAGAAGCAGGCAATCATGAACTAGATAGTGTTACCTTTGAACAGGGTCGTCCTTCTGCACTTAATCGCGAGGGTATGAGCAAGTACTATTGTACCGAAATGTGCCAGACGATGAATGCTCACTGGGGGTTAGGGATTGATGACTTTTGTTATATGTCACCAAAAGAAATAATTGAGAATCTTTGTGCCTGCCGTAAGGTTGGAGCCAACTATCTTCTTAATGTGGGGCCGACTGGTACAGGAGCTATTCCTGATTACGAGTCTTCCGTCCTGCGGCGAGTGGGACAGTGGGTCAGTTCTTATTCGGATGCTATCTACAATGGTAAACCAACTGATATTCAGGGCAAGGGATCTGATTTTGCACTTAAGAGCGATAAGGCAACCTACTACTTTATTCATAATTTAGCAATTGCAGGTCACGCCGATGTGACATCAGTTGGTGGAGGAGTTGGACCTAGAGTCTTTTCTAATGTAAAGGAAGCTGTTGATAATATACGTTGGATAGATAATGGAGAAGATCTTGCCTACACGCATAATCAAGATAACGGCTTGTTTTCTTTCAATGCAACAGGCTACCCTTATGGTAGTAATCTTGTTGTTAGACTTGCTGAATCTCGCAAATAGGGCATTCCAACGTTTAACGTTTGGACGAAATTATTAAGTAGCACTAGTAATGGCGGAGAGAGGGGGATTCGAACCCCCGGTACCCTTGTGGAGTACATAGCATTTCCAATGCTACACCTTCGGCCTCTCGGTCATCTCTCCGAATAAAGAAGCAGGTTTATACTATATATGCCTAAAGATGTCAAACAATTAAAGTATTGTTGATGATATTTTCTTGATTTTTCGGTTTAAGATGACGCATGACTCCAGACTCATGACTCATGATTGCACAAAGCTTTTTAGGAAAAAAGAAAGATGCAACCAAAAAGTTTTAAGTGAAGTCTCTGTCATGATTAAACATATTTGATGGTGCTGTAAATGAATATTCTGTTTGAGAAAGGTCGTAAAACTGATTACAATGGGAATATTCATCAAGGCTGTAAAGTTTTGAGGAGTAAAGGTCGGTCATTCCATTATGACGATTCACGTAGAAATCAGCACCTCTACTATCGGAGAACTCATTTGGAGCAGGAACATTCAGACGTGTTGACAGCAGCTTAAGTCTTCCAAAAGCAAATACTTCAATGTCGCTTCCAAATTTATCAACAAGGATATCTAAGCTCTCTTTTTCCAGTTCAATCCATGCCTGTACTTTTTTAGCATTGTGTGCTTTTAGTTCTGTTACGGCAAGAGAGTTACATGCAGGGAGCAGATATGATGTTGTTATCTGTAAGTCTTTATATTCTTTCAATAATTCCAGACCAAAGATTGATGTAACTCTAAAGTTTCCGCATCCTTTGTCGATAGCTTTTTTAATCAAATTTTTTAATTTCGGCAGTTCAAACTCACCACAGAAGTCCGGCAGCATAATTTGATCTGATATTTCATATTGTTCAAAGATTGATCTGCAGGTGATTGAAAATTTGTTCGGAGTTTTATTTTTTCCATCAGTAAGAACAGTAACTTGCGGATATTCTGCCGGTTCAGAATTAAAAGAGGATATCAGCGTTTTTGCTTCTTCAGCCTTATTTTTCCAATATTTTGAAACATCGTTCAATGATGTGTTGTTTTCAACATATTCCCAGAAAGCTCTTCTCTGTTTTTTCAATTCACCTGCCGGAATGAACAGATTTCCGACAATGTTTGTTGTAATAATTCCTGAGGAAAACTTAGACAAGTCAGATTTAGAAAATTGTTCAATAAGTTTTTCTGCGTTTAAAGGTCTGTTTTGTGCTTCCATGATATTTGCAGAATTTTGCCATTTGAATTCAGGTAGGATAGGGGATGTTACTGTTATTCCTTGTCTATCTATTTTTATATCAAAATCAATTTTAATTGTTGCAATGGGAAGTTCTTCAAAATTTTCTTTTATTCTTTTATCTTCATGACCGGTTTTGAAGACAATAGAACCTTTTTCCACCCTCTTATCACAGTATATCCAGAATGTTTTGCTATACTTTCTGCTTTCTCCGCCAGGCAGCATTTTGGTAACTGTAATTGCGGGACCTTCGTCACCTGATTTCGGCTGTACTCTGATTGTATCATATACAAAAAGTTTTTTAGACATTTCCATCAGGAACCTGCCCGGAACCGAATCAATTACGACACCGCATTGCACACCGGATGCACCAATTGATTTATGTTGAATTGTATTTGAAAAAGCTTTTTCGTTTGTGAAAGGCGGCAGCCATTTTCTTCCGATTGCTCCGTTCAGTATGTTTTTGGCTTCAGCAAGCTTTTCACCGTCGCCCTCATCGGCATCCAGAGCCATACGATATGCAGAAACAACAGCTTTCACATAATCAGATTTTCTAAGTCTTCCTTCAATTTTCAGGCTTGATATGCCCATTGTTTTGAGTTCGCTGATCTGATCGATTGATGACAAATCGCCCGGAGAGAAAAAGAAACCATTTCCACGGTCGGAGAAATATCTTCTGCGACACGGCTGTTTACATTTGCCGCGATTACCACTCCAGCCGCCATGCCATGATGAAAACAGACAAGCACCGGAACGACTGCAGCATAAGGCTCCATGAATAAAAATTTCAAGTTCCATATCTGATTCAGCCTTCATGTGGTTTATCTCTTCAAAGGTAACCTGACGTTCTAGAATTACTCTGGAAATCCCCATGCTTTTTGCAAACTCAAGACCGGCACTATTATGAATGCCCATCTGGGTCGATCCATGGATAGGAATTGCAGGAAAAAATTCTCTTATCATTCCTGCAACACCAAGATCCTGAACAATTACCGCATCAGGACGAATGACAGCAAGTTGTGCAAGCAGATCTGCTATATCTGCAAGTTCATTCTCCTTAATTAAGGTATTTAAAGTAATATATACCTTTTTATTTTTACCATGAGCGTATTCAATAAGCTTTGAAACATCATCAAAGGAGAGGTTTTTTCCGCGTTCACGTGCATTAAATTTTGATAGTCCTGTATATACGGCATCAGCACCGTAGTTCAGTGCGGTTATGCCGGCTTCTATGGTTCCAGCCGGTGCGAGCAGTTCTGTTTTCTGTTCTGTTGTTTCGTTTTTCATAGGTGGGAAGTGTAGTCTTTTAGCGGTTAAAAAGCAATTGTTTTTGTTTTTTTTGTGACGTATGGTTGCCCAAAAAGGAATAATAAAGGCAAGATGACGCCCGACTCATGACTCCCGACGCATGTTGACGCAGTCACTCCCGTACCGGCAAGTTTTCCCCAACAAAACTATGTGTCCTGCGTCTTGCGTTAAATTCTCTCTTGCCTTTCATCAAAAAAAAACATGAGTCCTGCGTCATGAGTCCTGAGTCTTGCGTCGATTCTTTTTTTTGAGTTTTTCAAAAACAATGGAAAACCATCAAGTTTTTCCTTTGAAGGATTTTATTATTGTTAATTTTTGTTGAAAAGTGTATATTGGAGCAAATTACGAATTTAAAGGATTATTAAATGGAAACAGTTTTGTTAATTATACTCATCTGCCTTGCAGTCATAAATATTATTCTGCTTATTTTGAAAAAGAACAGTTCCGGGGACGACCGTAAGCTTCGTAATGTTGAGGATGCGATTACCAGGTTTGATGCAGCACTGGGAAAGAATGAGACTTTTATTAAAGATGAATTTTTAAGAAATCGTACTGAGAGCAATGAGCAGTTCAAGAGTAATCGGGAAGAGCAAAACAAGGCTCTCAACTCCTTTGAAATTAAATTTGCCGAAAACACAAAAAAGACCAATGATTTTATTAAAGAGAGATTTGATGATTTTTCAAAGAGTTATAATGAATCCGGCAAACTTCTTATGAGTCAAGTAAAGGAAGTAAAGAGTGATGTTGAAAAACGTCTGAGTGAGATTCGAGAAGATAATGCAAAGCAGCTTAACGAGATGCGTAAGACTGTTGATGAGAAGCTGCAGACAACACTTGAGAAGAGATTGGGTGAGTCATTCAAATTGGTTAGCGAGAGGCTTGAGCTTGTTCACAAGGGGCTTGGTGAGATGCAGAATCTTGCAACTGGAGTAGGGGACTTGAAAAAGGTTCTGTCCAATGTGAAGACGCGTGGCGTTCTTGGAGAGTATCAATTGGAAAACATTCTAGAGCAGATTCTTTCATCGGAGCAGTATGAGAAGAATGTTGCAACCAAAAAAGGTAGTCAGGCAAATGTTGAATTTGCAATCAAACTTCCTGGAAGAGATTCTGATGCGACAGTATGGATGCCGATTGACTCCAAGTTTCCAATTGAGAATTATCATGCATTAGTTGATGCATATGATACTGGTGATCCAGCTTTGATTGCTACAATGCAGAAAGAGTTGGCAAAACGAATTGAGCTGTTTGCTCAGACTATTCATGAAAAATATATTGATCCTCCAAATACAACAGATTTTGCAATTATGTTTCTGCCAGTAGAAAGTTTGTATGCAGAAGTGCTTAGGCATCCAGCGTTATTTGAGGTATTACAGCGGAAGTATAAGATAACAATTACCGGTCCTACGACACTTTCCGCTCTTTTAAATAGTCTTCAGATGGGGTTCAGAACGTTAGCCGTTCAGAAGAGAAGCAGTGAGGTATGGACGATTCTCGAGACAGTTAAAAAAGAATTTGCTTTGTTTGCAGGGCAATTAGAGAAGGTAGACAAGCAGCTTGGTACGGCAAAAAGTTCACTTGAAACATTGAGAAATACAAGAACAAATGTTTTGAACAGAAAGCTTGACAAACTTGATCAGCTGGAAATTCCGTCTGTTGAAACTCCTATTGTTGAATTGCCGGAGGAAATAATTGAAAATTGATTAATAAAGGGCTTCCGCTTCAGGGAAAATGCACAAGAGAGACACGATAAATCTCTTCTGTCCTGAAGTTGAAAGAGAGCCTCCGCTTTAGCGGAAAAGGAGGGGGATGGGAATGATGGGAGTTATGGGAGAAAAATTAAAAAAAGACACTCCGTTGGTAGGAAGAGGATATTATTTTGAGAGCATAGGTTTTAGGATGATCATGGCTTCCAAGGGGCAAGCCCCAAGGTGAGCCTGTTGAGAGGGAATTATCCTCCTTCCCTCTACGAGCTACGGTGCGACAAAACGGGAATTATTTGCTTGGCGGATTCAAGCGGTGAGAAATTGTGCAAAGGATAGAAGTCAAAATGAATAAAATATTAATTAAAAATATTAAGTTAAAAGAAAATATTGTTGATGTTTTAATTGAAGGCAATCGATTCAAGTCGATTGGTGCTGAACTAAATATTGCAGCAGATAAAGTTATCGATGGAACTGATAAAGCAATATTACCAAGTTTTTACAATGCACATACACATTCAGGCATGTCAATCATGCGAGGTGCTGCAGACGATATGGAGCTTTTTAAGTGGTTAAATGAATATATCTGGCCGATGGAGGAAAAGACAACTGATGAGGATATATATGATTCAGTTCGTTTTGCATGTCTTGAAATGATAAAGAGTGGTACTACATTTTTTGCTGATATGTATGCGCACTATCCTATGACAGTTAAAGCTGCTGAAGAGATGGGAATGCGTGCGCTGCTTTCTCCCACCTGGTTTGATTTCGGAAAGTCAGAGCTTTTTAAAGCCAATAAAAAACATTCAGAAGAGATGCTGCAGTTGGTCAATAATGCTGATAGTAAAATCAAATTTGCTCTTGGTCCACATGCGATATATACAGTCTGTAAGGACTCCTTGATGTGGATTCGTGATTTTGCAATTGCAAATGATGTTCCAATACATATCCACCTTTCAGAAACAGAAAAAGAGGTTTCGGATTGTTTAAAAGAACACGGTTTGCGTCCTGCTCATTATCTCAACAGTTTTGGATTTTTTGAAGCAGATGTTTATTGTGCACATTGTATATGGCTGGATAACGATGAACGAAAGATGTTTGCAGATAAAAATGTGAAAGCAATTCACAATCCTAATTCAAATCAGAAACTGGCATCCGGGTCATTTAGTTTTGCAGATATGAAATCAAGTGGAGTATCTGTTTTACTTGCAACGGATAGCACGGCATCAAATAATAACCTTGATATGTTCGAAGAGATGAGGTCGGCAGCTCTGCTTGCCAAAAATATCAGTGGTAATCCTGTTGAGTGTTCTGCACAAGAAATTTTTGATGTTGCAACACTTAAAGGAGCTGAGTCATTTAACATTGATGGTGGAGTAATTGCCGAAGGAAAACTTGCAGATTGTATGTTGGTTGATCTTAACCATTATCTTCTGAATCCTGGTTGGAATTTGATGTCTGACATTGTTTATAGTGCAAATGCCGCTTGTGTTGATACAGTCATTTGTGATGGTAGAGTCTTGATGGAAGAACAAAAAATTTCTGGTGAAGAGGAAATAATTGCCAATGCACGCAAGTTCAGGGAGCGAATGCTGTCGGAAGAGCTTCAGCTTTAGCGGAAAAGTACATTTTTTCTCCTTAGATTTCTGGTTGAGAGGATAAACATGTTTTTAAATCAATGAAATCAGGGTTTACATTATACTTTTATCACCCTTTGGGTGATCCCGCAAGGCGGGATGA
>CAYTUX010000094.1:0-8576 GCA_964441455.1 uncultured Victivallales bacterium
CCTTTTGGAATATTAAATGAGAGAGTTCCACTACTTGAAACGTGAGCACCTTCAACAAGTTCTTCTGCATAAACAAACCCCCAACTTGATGCCGGATTAGTTGCATTAACCCAGAATGTGTCTTCTGCAATCCCATAATTTGTCCAGCCTGAATAGACAATTGCATCATTAGGTTTAATAAGCCAAGGCAATGCTGTATTTGTAACTATTCTAGAAATAAAACTTCCATCACCAGAATTTCTATCAAAAGGATTTGACAACATTTCAGGGGTATCTTTTGTTGTCTCGGGGGTTTTCCCTGAAATAGTTAATGATACTTCCAGAACCTCGGGCGTATTTTCAAGTCCCATAGGAGGAACTATAGGCTCGGAAGGTGGCTTAACCGTTGCAAATATCGTCATGTATCCAATAAAAACAATAACAAACATCTGAACTGGAAGACGAAGCCTTTTCCATTGTACCCAAAGACTTTTACAACAACTTCTAAATTTTTCTGTTTTACACAAAAATAGAATAGGAAAGACCAAAGATGCAACATATACAAATACACTTATCAACATAATTTTTCTTTCTACAGGTTCACACCCTCAGATGCACGTAGGCCATTCCTCTGCTACTGACTGAAAATATTTTTCTAAGTCAATAGCTGGTCATTGCTTTATAATATTGTTTATATCTAATTGTATAAAACCTCTCTCACACACGAAAAAAGGGAGTGAGGCTGGAGGTATGCCTACGCTATTTCGTGACGAAATTTATGAATAAATCAGGCTAACAAAAAATTAGCAGCTCTCCGGTTTCAAATCTCGGGAGAGCAGATCAGTCACAGCCTGTTCCGGCTCTTTTTTATTATATATGACTTCATAAACTTCTTTTGTCACCGGCACATCAACACCCAGACTTTCGGCAAGAGACAGACAGCTTGCCGCATTCCAGACACCCTCAACCGCCATCTCCATGTCGCCCATTATGTCATCAATTTTTTCGCCTTTACCAATTCGCTCTCCGACTCCGCGATTTCTGCTGAGCTGACTTGTACATGTAACAATAAGGTCTCCCATGCCGCTCAAGCCATAAAATGTTTCAGGATTTGCACCCAAAGCGTGACCAAGTCTTGCTATTTCTGCAAGGCCTCGGGTTATCAGAGCAGCTCTGGTATTATCACCAAAACCCAATCCGTCACTGATGCCGACACCAATGGCAATAACATTTTTCATTGCTCCGCCAAGTTCTACACCTATCTTATCTGTTGATGTATAAACGCGGAAATGTCCGTTGGAAAATGCCTGCTGCAGAAATTCTGCGACATCATAGTCATATGTTGCAACAGTTACAGCTGTAGGAATACCTCTGGCAACTTCCTCTGCATGACTTGGTCCTGATAAAGCGGCAATATTATCATGCTTTAGAATATCAACAGCAAGATCTGACATCCTTTTATGACTATCCTTATCCAAGCCTTTTGCAACACTAACCAAAGCCGTATGCGGTTCAAACATTCCGGCAAACCCCTCTAAAACAGACTTATAATACTTTGTCGGTACAGCAATAACTCCTAAATCAGCCCCGTTAACAGCTTCTTCTCTATCACTTGTCCATTTTATAGTTTCGGGAAGCTTTACACCCGGAAGAAACTTGCTGTTCTCTCCCGTTTTTTTTATCTGTTCAATGTACTCTTCAAACGGTCCCCAAACTGTTACATCATGACCATTTTCTGTCAAAATCATCGCCAAGGCTGTTCCCCAGCCGCCATCTCCAATTACTGCTGCTTTAATCATTTTTAATCTCTTTCTTAGACTCTTTTGCCAAATTTATCAAATCTTTATCAAATGAATTTAGTATATCTTTCAGTGCTTTATTCCAACCTTCAACTAAATCTGCCGGAGCTTTATTTGGAATTTTCTCTTTAACCATATAGTCCTTATAAAAAATCAGAACAGGCTTTTTACCTCTATTATCCAAAAAAGAAAATCCCATTATCAAGACAGCCTGCGGGTTTGTGATATCACTATAATCACCAAAAACTGCAATGAGATATGGTTTTATAATAAAATCTGTATCAACCATTGCAGTATCTTCAAGTGAATATTTAAATGCTCCGCTCCTGGCAAACCATCCACGTATAACCTCCTGCAGATTTCTGTCGGGTGTAATATAGAAGCAATTATAATAGTCTGACATATATTGATTCTTGTTAATTTTATATGTAAACTGAGTGCCTCTAAAATCTGCATTAACATACATGCTCATTATCTTCACTGTATAATCCGAATTGAAATCCTTTTCCTTCCGGGCTTCAGGGACACCGGGGGATATCAGAAAATAATTTCTCTCAATATATTTAGTGTTTAACTTAACACATGATACACACAAAAAAACTCCTGTCAATAAAATAAATAACTTTTTCATTTCCGTTTCTCCTTTTTTTCTTCTTTTAATACTTTTTCATACATTGATTGAGCTTCGGGAGGGGGTTCACTAAATAGCATTCCGGAAGAATAACTGGATGCACTTTCGGAAATATTTCTAATGTTTGAGCTGATATCTGATATATTCTTAAATATATCATTCAGTGTACCAACATGGGAGGTCAGCAGCACATCTGTCTTTGATACCACCCCGTTAGCACTAATAATTAAATCATTAGCATTAGTCATCAGCTGCGGCATAGAATCTGTTGAATATTTGATGTTCTGTAAGATTGGACCAATATTATTCTGTACCTCTGTAACAAGTATTGTATTAATATTTGAGATAACAGAACCTGAATCTTTGGTAAACTCTCTTATGTTTTTCATTGCCGGAGTAAATTCGTAATGTATAACGTACTCAACATTTGATACCATATTTAACATATTTACTCCTAAAGTTTTTACAGTCTCCCCCTTCAGCGTTTCAACAAGACTTTCAATTGAATCTGTAATCTGTGTCATTATGCTTGGTGCAGAAGGAATATATGGGTTTTCAGGTTTCCAGTCTATATTCAGATTATGAATCTTATTTGTCTTTGTCGCATAACTCGCTTCAACAGCAACAAGCCCTGTGATACCTTGTGATACTAAGCTGAAATGCAAACCTTCATCTACTTTTTTCTGAATATTTTCACCCGCTTGTTCGTCAAAAACCTTTTTCCCGTTACTTCTTTTTAAAATCAACTCATTGTCGAGCGATATTCTTACATAAATATAATTCTTATCTGTCTTATAGTAATCATCAACGAAGGAAAGCTCATCAACCTTTCCAATGGGAACACCAAGAAACAAAACATCAGAGCCGACGTTTAAACCCTGAACTGAATTTGCAAAATATGTTTCAACATAATATGGCTTCTTCTGCAGAACACCGGCACCTATAACAATAATCGTAGCAACTATAGCTATGACAATAAAGAAAGCAAACAAACCCAGCTTAAAATAATTTGATTTATTATCCATCATATACTCCTAACTATTCTGATATTCTATTAAAAAAGTTTCGCACCCAAACGTCTGAAGAATTATCTCGAAGATCAGCCGGTTTACCTTCAGCAACAATTTTCTTCCGATCTTTATCAAGCATAATAACTCTATCAGCAACCTTATATATACTTGGCAGTTCATGACTGACAATAACGCATGTTATGCCAACTTCTCTAGCAAGACGTAAAATCAGATTATCCAGACTATCGGCTGTTATAGGATCTAACCCTGCCGACGGCTCATCCAGAAACAGAATATTCGGATTCAAAACAATTGCTCTTGCAACAGATGCCCTTTTCTGCATACCTCCACTAATTTCCGACGGCATATGATGAGCATATTCTCCAAGTCCCACAAGTTTCAATTTCATTAAGGCAATTGATTCCCTGACAGATTCAGGAAAATCGGTATACTCTTCAAGTGGAACACAGACATTCTCCATAATAGTCATTGAGCCAAAAAGAGCACCGCTCTGATATGTTACTCCAATATTCTTCAAAATCTCAAGTTTATCTTCCAGGTTTGCTCTTACAATATCCCTGCCGTTTATCTTAATACTTCCTGAACTAGGTGTATATAGCCCAATTATATGCTTCAACAAGGTACTCTTACCACAGCCGGAACCACCCATAATAACAAAAACCTCACCCTTGTAAATATCAAAAGTTATATCATCAATAACAATATTGTCACCATACGCAGCAGTAAAGTCAGTTACTTCAATTATTTTTTCTCTTTTTCCATGCTGCATAATTATATTCCCAAACTATAAGATATTACAGAAAAAATGCCATCAGCAATTATTAACAGAATAATACTGGTAACAACAGAACTTGTAGTGGCATCACCAACAGCCCCCGGACCCTCTTTTGTTCTCAGACCTTTATAACAACCAACTGATGCAACAATGAAACCAAAAAAAACTGCTTTGGTTTCCCCCCACATAAAGTCATTCATTGTTGTATATTTTGCTGCCTGAATCATAAAGGTCTTCAATCCATAGCCCATACTGGACATCACAAGTGCCGTACCAATCAACCCGAAAACATTCATAAACAGAGTAAGAGCAGGAACAAGCAATGTGCCGGCAATAATTTTTGGCAGAGCCAGAAATACAGTTGGTTGAAGCCCCATCGTCTGAAGAGCATCTACCTCTTCATTAATTTTCATTGTACCAATTTCAGCAGTAAAAGCTGCTCCGGATCTGGCTGAAAAAATAATTGCCGTCAACAAAGGTCCCAACTCTCTAAAAAGGGTAAGAGATACTAAATTAATAATATAAATTTCAGCTCCAAATTGCTTCATAGGCATTGCAGACTGAAATGCCAATATCAAACCAAAGAGAAAACCAATAATTATGATAATAGGTAAAGCATCGTAACCTGCCTTCTCCATTACTTTGAAAAAATCCTTCCAGCGAACATTCTTAGGCTTAAAAGCAGCCTTCACCAATACGGAAAAAATCTCTCCAAAATAGTCAATCTGATCCTTGCAGTCATCTAATACTGCAACTATCTTCTCTCCGAAAAAAATCATTGAACTCCTGAAAGCAGAAACTTTTGGAGGTTCTAAAGGTTGATCATCGCGCTCATAAATTGCCTTCAGCCAACTGTATTTTTCAGGAATATTAGAAATTGAGATATCAACAGTTTTAGCATCAACATATCTGTTTCCTGTAAACATAGCAATTCCTGATTCATCTAAATCCTCAATTTTGGAACAATCAATGATTATGCTAGACACTTCATTACCCCGGAAGAAATTATCCAGTTTAGACTCCATGGCGGAAACTGCTTTAATAGACCAATTCCCTCTCAAAAAACAGGTCACTTCTTTCCCATTCAAGTCAAAATCAATGTTTGTCATATTATTTTCCATAATATATTATCCAACAATTAATTGCAAAAAACATCGTACAGACGTGATTTATAGTTCGGGCAGATATGGAATCTGCCCCTACCTGCCATTTTCAAATTTCAATTGTCAATTATCCATTATCAATTGATTACCGGTTATCCTCTTCTGTTACCCTGAGGACTTCGTCAATAATCGTCGTACCATTAAGAACTTTATGCCATCCATCATCTCTCAAGGTTCTCATACCATCGCGCAACCCTTGTGCTTTTATTTCTGAAGATGAACTTCTTGTAATTACTAAAGACTCAATCTCTTCAGTTACAGGAAGTACCTCAAAAATGCCTCTTCGTCCTTTAAAACCTGTTTTTCTGCACTTATCACAACTGCTGACATCATAAATTATGTTATCTTTGATTTCATCAACAGGAAACTCAAGATTCTTAAGAAACTCAACATCCGGCTCGATAGGTTTTCTACAGTTGGGACAAAGACGACGAACAAGTCTCTGAGCAATAACAGCCTCAACTGCCGAGGCAAGCAGATATGGTTCAACTCCCATATCAAGCAGACGCGTAAAAGCCCCGGCTGCGTCATTGGTATGCAATGTGCTGAAAACAAGATGTCCGGTTAAAGATGCCTGTATAGCAATTTCAGATGTCTCAAAATCTCGGATTTCACCAACCATAATAACATCAGGATCCTGCCTCAAAAAGGTTCTTAAAGTCTTTGCAAATGTAAGCCCTATCTCAGGTCGAACTAAAACTTGATTGACTCCAGCCATCTCATACTCAATTGGATCTTCTGCCGTCATAATTCTAATATCTGTCTTGTTTATCTCATGCAGAAACGAGTACAAAGATGTGGACTTACCTGAACCGGTAGGCCCTGTCACAAGAACAATGCCGTTCGGCTTATGAATAATTTTCACAACCACATCATCGTCACGTTTTTCCATACCCAAATCTTCAATAGTTATGAACTCGCCACCTCGACGCAAAAGACGCAAACTTATACTCTCTCCGTAAATTGTCGGCATAGTGGAAACACGAATGTCCAAATCTTCACCCTTAACACGTGTGCCGATTCTGCCATCCATAGGTATACGCTTCTCGGCTATATCAAGATTTGCCATAACTTTTATTCTGGAGATTATCGCGGCCTGAAAACGATTTAATTGCGGCGGCATCGGAGCTTCATGCAAAACACCATCAATTCTGTAGCGAATCCTCAAACGATTTTCCATGGGTTCCATATGAATATCGGTAGCATCCTGCTGACAGGCCTCCCAGACAATCTGATTAACAAATTTAACAATGGAAGCTTCCTGATCAAGTTCATTAATATCAATGTGCAGATTATCCTCCCCATCCAACACATCAAAACGGTCATCACTCATCAGCTTGTCAACTGTTTCAGCCCCTAAACCATAAAACCTTTTAATGGTTGAACTGATATCTTGAGAAGGACTGAGAACCCAACGGACTCTTGCTGAATTGGTTACCAGACGAACAGCATTGTTTACAGACAGATCAACCGGATCATTTGTGGCAATGTGTATTGTGCCGTTCTCTTCAACAGAAAGAGGAATAATATTATACTGGAAAACAGCTTTTGTGGGAATCAGATCCAATACTTCCGGCTCAATATCAACATCCGAAAGCCGCATAAAGGACAAATTCAAAACTTTTCCGAATGCTTCAAGGAAATCCTTCTCTTCAACAAAGTCATTACTGACTATCACAGATGTAATACTTTCGCCACTCTCCCTTGAAACACTTACAATCTCTGCAATTTGTGCATCTGTAAAAAGCTCTGTTCTAGCAAGAAGACTTGATATAAAATTTCTTTCAGACATCAGTAAATCCATTCCATATTTTGTTATAACATAATCAACAATAATTTGCTATGGATGATAATAAATATTATAATAAAAAACAAGCAATATATCTCATTTAAAATGACAAAATAAAAATAAAAAAAATACTATCCTGTTTAAATACATTATGTTAGTATTTAAATAATACATTTTTACACACAAGGATTACATATGAATATCAAAATAATTACATCAGAAGAGAAAAAAGAAAAACCGGATCAGAAAGAATTAGGTTTTGGAAAACATTTTACAGACTACATGTTTGAAATGGACTACATCAAGGATCAGGGATGGATAAACCCGACCATTAAACCTTATGCTCCATTTCTTATGGATCCGTCAGCTCTGATTCTACACTACGGGCAGGCCGTTTTTGAAGGCCTGAAGGCATATAAAAACAGCGAAGGTAAAACTCTTCTATTCAGACCGGAGAAAAATTTTGAGCGACTGAACACATCCTGTCAGCGGATGTGTATTCCGCCTATAGATGTGGATATGGCAATGGAATCATTGATAGAGCTTCTTAAGGTTGAGGAACACTGGATTCCCATAGCAAACGGAACAAGCCTATACATTCGACCATTTATTTTTGCAAACCAGAAAACATTAGGTGTTGCACCCTCGTGCTCATACAAATTTATGATCATACTAACTCCTGTCGGTGCTTACTATGCGGAAGGTTTTAGCCCTGTTAAAATTTATGTAGAACAAAAATATGTCAGAGCTGTTCCGGGTGGCGTTGGTATGGCAAAAACTGCCGGGAACTATGCTGCAAGCATCAGAGCACAGCATGAAGCAAAGCAAAAAGGATATTCGCAGGTTTTATGGCTGGATGGATGCGAACATAAATACGTTGAAGAGGTCGGAACTATGAACGTATTCTTCAAAATAAATGGAGAAGTTATCACACCCGCCCTGAACGGAAGCATACTTTCAGGAATAACAAGGGATTCGGTTATAAAACTTCTTCGTGGAAAAGGCTATAGCGTGACTGAACGCAAAATTGACATAGCAGAAATCTTTAAAGCTGCCGAGACCGGTGAACTTGAAGAAGTTTTTGGAACAGGAACGGCTGCGGTTATATCACCTGTTGGTGAACTGGCAACTGATGACGAAAAAATAATAATATCGGAAGGTAAAGTCGGTAAGTTTTCACAATGGCTTTATGATGAACTGACAGATATTCAGACCGGCAGCAAACCGGATCCGTTCGGCTGGGTAAAAACTCTCAATATTTAACAGGTACACTGTTTTTCCGGTTGGATGCCCTTTCCGGCAGCCCCGCCCCCCCTTTCAGACCCAAAGTACTCCTCCCCTGTTTAGGGGAGGTCACCTCGCGTGCGAGCGTGGGAGGGGTAATCCTTCCCATCAAACATTATTTTTTT
>CAYTUX010000095.1:0-9901 GCA_964441455.1 uncultured Victivallales bacterium
CCTTAGATTTCTGGTTGACGATACAAACATGCATTTTAACCAATAAAATTAAGGAATCAAATTTTGATTTTTATCTTTTTGGGTGATAAACAGTGAAAATACTTTTCCATGACGATAAGGACATCGTCGCTCCCATTCCTACAAGACAATATTAGTCTGCACATCGGGAGGGTTGGCGTCTCCGCCGACCGAAAACAAAAATCAAGCAGAAAAACAGGGATCTAACTGTCTAACTAATTATTATACTTGAGTTTTTGTTCGATTAATAATATCATCAAGAGTTATTGAAAAAAGGTTCTTCATAATATTTTGTGGTTATCAAGCCCAGCTACTAAACAACAAAACATCTTTATGTTGAATAAAAACAACAAGATATTTAGTAGCTGGGTGATATCTTTGAAGCCACAGGTTTTAAACTGTGGAGAGTATACAATCATACAATATGAATCCTGACTCGAGTTTGTGAGAAGGGCTTTAACTAATAAGAAACTTAATAGGATGAAGCAATGACCCCGCCCTTACTTTGAATTTTAAGAGATTCAAAGTGAGGGAGGGGGGAATGGCCTACGGATGACATCTTAATGATAAGATGCCACACTACAGGGTTCAACATGCGTGTTAATGAATTACCTTGGGTTGAAACCCAAGGCTACTAAGATACCATCTCTACGAGATTAAATATATCTAATATTTTAAATGTTAACATAAGCGAAGCTTTTACCTACCCACGGTAGTGTAACTTAGAACTTAGAACATAGAACAATAAAAAAAGGAAATCAATGAACAAATTAGATGCAGATTTTATGGAAAAGATTCTTAATCCTTTTCCGGGGGAAGAGATTGTTTGTGCCACAGTACTGGGATCGGGATGGGGAGATGCGATTAAAGAATATAACATTGTAAAGAGCATTGATTATTCCGAGATACCAATGTTAGGTCAGACAACAGTAAAAGGACATGCCGGGGCTTTGCTGCTTATAGAGCATGGCGGAAGAAAATTTATTGTTTTTCAGGGGCGGAGACATTTTTATGAAAACAATGGTTGGAAGCCTGTTCTTGTTCCTGCATTTATGTGCATAAAAATGGGAATTAAAAATGTTCTTTTAACCAATGCTGGAGGTGGGCTTGATGAGCCTATGTCACCAGGCGATGTAATGGTGATTTCCGACCATATCAATATGATGGGTTCAAATCCCTTAATGCTTGTGGATATGCCTGAAATTTTCCCAATGTTTTCTGATCAGAGTTATGTATATGATCTTGATTTACAGCACAAGCTTTACGCTTCCGCAGCCGCAGCCGGTTTAGGAGTCCACAAGGGTGTTTATCTGGCAGTAACAGGTCCGACCTTTGAAACACCTGCAGAAATCAGAGCGTACAAGACAATGGGTGCGAGTGCCGTTGGTATGTCTACGGTTCCGTCGGCAATGATATTAAATGCGGCAGGAGTCAAAGTTGCAGGAATGACTTGTATATCAAATTTGGGAGCCGGGTTATCAGCTAACAAATTAACCCATGAAGAAGTTTCAGAAAATGTTGGTGCGGTAATTCCTAAAATGGCAAAGATGCTTGGGGACTTTTGGGAGAAGATTTAAATTAGTTAGACAGTTAGATAGTTAGACAGTTAGACCGTTAGAATGTTAGACGGTTAGATTGTTAGATAGTTAGACCGTTAGACCGTTAGACGGTTAGATGGTTAGAATGTTAGGATTAGACCGTTAGAATGTTAGACGGTTAGATAGTTAGACCGTTAGAATGTTAGATGGTTAGAAGGTTAGGATTAGACCGGTGTTCGGAAGTTCGAAAATGGCACGTAGGGGCGACATTCTTGTCGCCCAAATAAATGATGAATATTAAAAAAATAAAATTTGATATACGTAAATTTAATGGCGGAAAATCTGCATATAGTTTGATTGATATACTTCAGTCCAATGGGTACATTGCATATCTTGCGGGAGGGTGTGTCCGAGATATTCTTTTAGGCAGAATACCAAAGGACTTTGATATCGTCACAAATTGTCTGCCTCAAAATTGTGCAGATTTTTTTGAGAATTCCAAAGAGATTGGAAAAGCATTCGGGGTTGTTTTAGTGAATCATATGGGACATTGCTTCGAAGTTGCAACTTTCAGAGAAGATTTTGGGTCAGATAACGGAAGACATCCACGCAAAATATGTTTTTCTAATCCTGAAGAAGATTCCAAGCGACGGGACTTTACAATAAATTCCATGTTTTATGATCCGATTTCTGAAACATTATATGATTACAACAATGGAGAACATGATCTTAACTTGAAGCTTGTAAAATTTGTCGGGGAGCCAATTCAGAGAATTCATGAGGATCATCTACGCATGTTAAGGGCTGTTCGTTTTGAAAGTACTCTCTGTTTTATCATTGATAAGAGTAGTGAAACAGCAATACAAAAAAGCAGCAGTTTGGTCAGCAGACTTAGCGGAGAGAGAATTAGAGATGAATTTACAAGAATCTTATGCGAAGCACATAATGCAGGTGAAGCATTGAAAAGATTAAATGACATGGATCTTTTAATTCATATTCTTCCAATATTCACAAAATTATCAGATGAACAACAAAACTTGGTTTATAAAATGCTGAATGACTCAAACGATTTAAGTTTTGAACTTGCTATGGCAATAATTCTACAGTTCATTGATCCTGAAAAATTAAATATTAATAAAGAATTAAAACATCTTAAACTATCAACAGTACAAAAGAGCGAAATAAGCAATCTTTTATCAAATATTATTGCTTATGACAATTTTTGTAATTTACCTATGTCGCAAAAAAAGTTATTATTTGCGGATAGTTCATCTTCAAAGTCACTGGAATTGCTGAAATTACGAAGCAGATACGGTTTGAGTGAGCAGAGCCTGTTTGATTCAGCAGAGAAATTCTTTAAGCTGCACAGAAATTTCAAGCTGCCAAAGCCATTTATAAGCGGAAAAGATTTAATAACAAAAGGCGTTAAGCCAGGTGAAAGATTTGGTAATATTTTAGATGAAATATATATAGAACAACTTAATGAGAATTTACAAAACAAAGATGAAGCACTTGACATTTTAGATCGGATAGTAAATGACCAATAGAATTAATACAGACAATTTAAAAGAACTTCTTGAAAAAAACTCAGAGAAATTTAAGGTGCATACCGATATATCAGAAACGGGTATAGTTTATTCGGCCGGCGACGGGATTGCACACATATCCGGTTTAACCAACGTAATGTCAGAAGAGATGCTCATTTTTAATGATGATATTTTCGGTTTGGCAATGAATCTTGAAAGGGACAGTGTCGGTGCAATTATTATTGGTGATTACAAAAAAGTTCAACAAGGTGACACCGTTGTAAGAACTAAAAAAGTTATCCAGGTTCCGGTAGGAAAAGAGCTGCTTGGGCGAGTTGTTAATCCGCTTGGAGAACCGATTGACGGACTTGGTCCAATTAATGCGAAAGAATTTAGAAAAATTGAGATGCCCGCCCCGGGTATTGTTGAAAGACAACCGGTATGCGAACCTCTTCATACGGGGGTCAAAAGTATTGACGCAATGACTCCTGTTGGTCGCGGACAGAGAGAACTGATAGTCGGAGACAGGCAGACAGGTAAAACTTCAATAGCAATTGATGCAATAATAAATCAGAAAGCCGGAGACGTATATTGTGTTTATGTTGCAATTGCTCAAAAAATGTCTACAATAAGAAATTTGACAACACTTCTGGAAGAGAAAAAAGTTTTACACAACTGCATCATTGTTGCAGCAACCGCCAGCGATCCGGCACCTGCAAGATATATCGCACCTTTTGCAGCCTGCACAATGGCGGAACATTTTAGAAATGCAGGTGAACACTCATTAATTATATACGATGATTTATATAAGCATGCTGTAGCTTATCGGGAGATATCTCTTCTGTTAAAAAGACCCCCCGGACGAGAAGCCTTTCCCGGAGATATTTTTTATCTTCATAGCAGATTACTTGAAAGAGCTTGCAAGCTTTCAGATGAGAATGGAGGCGGTTCAATGACAGCCTTGCCGATTGTTGAAACGCAACAGGGCGATTATTCTGCATATGTTCCCACAAATCTTGTATCTATCACAGATGGTCAAATCTATTTGGACACAGATCTTTTTCATCAGGGATTCAGACCTGCAATTAATGTTGGTTTGAGTGTATCACGTGTAGGAGGTCAGGCACAGTTATCTGCAATGAAAAAAGTTGCACTTAAACTTAGAATGGATCTTGCTCAATATAGAGACATGGCATCTTTTGCCCAGTTGACAACCGATCTGGACGAAGCGACAACTCACCAGCTTCACCGAGGTGAAAGATTGGTTGAAATTCTAAAACAACCTCAAAACGCTCCCCTACCTGTTGAAACTGAAATTTTCACGATATGGCTTGCTATTAAAGGACACCTTGATGACATCCCCCTCTCGGATGTTGCAAGATTCACAGAAGAGTGGATGAAGCTTTTAGTAAGCGGTTTTTCTCAAATACCAAAAAACGTTTTGAAGACCGGAAAGTTGACAGAGGAAGATGAGAAAACTTTAGCGGAGAGTGTCGCACAGTCAAAACAGATTTTTATACCGACAGGAAATTTTGAGAGTATGTCAACAGATCGTATTGTTCCTAAAGATGAAGCTCATAATTCAAGCATGCCAAAAACAGCAATATCAGCGGCAAAATAAATGATGAATCAAACAGAAGAACAATTTGAAGCCAATATTGGAGAGCAGGAGAATTGTATAACAGGTATTATAGAGAGAGTGGTCTATCATTCTGAAGATACCGGCTATTCAATTTGTCTTGTTGACACCGGGCGTAAAAACATTCCAATAGTTACAGTAATTGGATACTGCCCTGACATTCAAACAGGCGAGACAATTCAAGCAAACGGTTCATGGACCAGACATCCTCTGCATGGCAAACAATTCAAAGCAGATCTGTTCACATGTGTTCTCCCATCTTCAATTGAAGGAATAAGAAGATTTCTGTCTAATAAGATAATGGAGGGACTTGGAGAAAAGACCATTGATAAAGTTCTGGATAAATTTGGATTAAGTGCTTTGAGCATACTTAATAATGAACCTTATAGATATCTTGAAATAGAAGGAATAGGCAAGAAAAGATTAACAACAATTATTGAATCATGGGACAGCAATAAGAACTCAAGAGATGCACTACTCTTTCTGAGCAACTATGGTATCGGGGCAACACTTGCAACAAGAATCTATAAAAAATATTATGATGCAACTATCGATTTAATCTCTGAAAATCCTTACAGACTTTACGATGATATTAAAGGAATAGGATTTCATAAAGCAGATGAAATTGCTCTGCATATGGGTTTTAAGAGAACATCACAAAAGCGGATTTCAGCCGGCATAATTTATGTTTTAAAAGAGACAGAAGCAACCGGCAACTGTTATATGGACGAAAATGAACTCATCCGGACAGTCGGCAAGGTTCTTGCTATATCCACAACTAACATAAAAGAGTCAATTGATGAATTGCTTGCTGCCAGACAGATTATTGCCGATGGTCAAAACATATATAATGCCAAACTATTTTATACAGAAAAACATGTTGCCGCAAAGCTTAACGGTCTTTTAAACGCAGAGTCATCATTCTCAATTGATAATATTAAAGAAATTATTGAAGAGACAGAAAAAAACAGTAATATTCAATTAGCAAACATGCAGATTCAAGCAATTGAGATGGCCTTAAAATCTAAGGTGTCAATAATTACAGGTGGTCCAGGTGTAGGGAAAACAACAATCATAAAAACACTTGTTCAGACCTTTTTGCAACGAGATTTAAAAGTATTATTAGCCGCACCGACCGGAAGAGCTGCCAAGCGAATGGAAGAGTCGACCCGGCATAAAGCCATGACACTACATAGACTTCTTTCTTACGACCCGAAAACCAATACCTTCCAGAAAAACAGATACGAACCACTTACAGGCAATGTTCTGATTGTTGACGAAGCATCAATGATTGATATAGGAATGATGGATGCAATACTTGATGCAATTGAAATGAATGCAACACTTCTACTTGTGGGTGATATCGACCAGTTACCAAGTATTGGACCGGGGAATGTTTTAAGAGATATAATCTTTTCCGGAAAAATTCCATACACGGCTTTAGATGTAATTTTCAGACAAGGCAAGGGAAGCAATATCGTCATAAATGCTCATCACATAAACAATGGCGAAAAACTCTCAATAAACAACAGCGATGAGAATAGTGATTTCTTCTTCTTTCAGGAGAAAAATGCAGAAAAACTAATTGACTTAATGGTTGAATTAGTTTCAAAAAGAGTGCCTGACCATTTTAATTTTGACAGTATGAAAGATATCCAAATACTTACTCCAATGAGGAAAAATAAACTTGGAGCAGATAATTTGAATACGATTGTACAAGATAAATTAAATCCTGCCGAACCTGATAAGCCCAGCATGAAATATATGGGGAATGAGTTCAGGCTCGGCGACAGAGTAATGCAGCTGACAAACAACTATGAAAAAGATGTCTTCAATGGTGACATTGGATTTATTATTGATATTGAAAAGAAAAAACTTTGCGTAAACATTGACGGTCGTGATGTCTGGTATGAAAGAGAAGAATTAGACGACTTAACCCACGCATACGTTTCATCAATTCACAAATCACAAGGTTCTGAATATCCCGCGGTAATAATTATTATGCATAAAGGTCACTATAGAATGCTTCAACGTAATCTGATATATACAGCCGTCACAAGAGGAAGACAACTTGTTATTTTAATTGGTGATCCAAATGCAATCAATATGGCAATTGGAAACAATCAAATTCAAGAGAGAAGAACAACACTGCAAAAAAGAATCTTTGAGCTTGAAAACACCACCCCGGAAACCTGCAAATGGCTCTCTTTTTAAATGATTAAATAAAAAAAAAGGCTTGCATTGTGCAAGCCTTTTTTTAATTCTCGTAGAATCTTACTATTCGCCGGTCGTATTCAACGGTGTAATTGGATCCTGTTGTTGCGGAACAGGTACTGCTGTTTTTTCGATTGCATCAGTAATGCTGTTTCCTGAATCCTGACTTCCCAACCAAGCAAGGAAGGTTGTATTCACCATAAATATAATTGCCAGAACAATTGTTACTTTAGTCAGCACATTACCAATTTGAGCACCAAAGATTGCATCTCCGGCACCACCACCAAAAACAGCACCGATACCTTGACCTTTAGAGCGTTGAAGAAGGATAACCCCTATCATCATCAAACTAATAATAATTTCCAGGAATATCGAGATATACTTAATAATCTCCATGATTTTCCACCTTTCTATTATTTGTTAAAATAATCGGGTTATATAAAACATACAACCCTCATTGTGTACATTCTTAAAAACTTAAACTTTGATAGCGGCCTTGACTAAGGCAACAAATGATTGTGCTTTCAAAGCAGCTCCACCAATCAAACCACCATCAATGTCCGGCTGGCTCAAAAGTTCAGTTGCATTTTCAGGTTTCATACTGCCGCCATACTGAATTCTGATTTTATCAGCAGTTGCCTGATCGGATATTTCAGCTAGAGTAGAACGAATAAATGCATGCATTTCCTGAGCTTGTTCAGGGGAAGCGGTCAATCCTGTACCGATAGCCCATACCGGTTCATAAGCAACAACAACTTTACCTAAGTCGCTACCCAATCCGGCCAAGCTAGCTTTGAGTTGAGTGCTAACAACGGCTTCCTGTGTGTTTGACTCTCTCTGTTCAAGTGTCTCGCCAACACAAACGATTGGAATTAGTCCGGCAGCAATAGCAGCCTTTGTCTTCTTGTTAATAATTTCGTCTGTTTCACCAAAATATTCTCGTCTTTCGCTATGACCAAGAATAACATAGTGACAGTATAGGTTGCGTAACATTGATGCAGAAATCTCACCTGTATATGCACCTTCAGCTTCCCAATGCATATTCTGTGCACCCAATTTGATATTTGTATCGCCGATTACCTTGCTTACAGCATCAAGAGCTGTAAATGTTGGACAAACAACCACATCAACTTCATTTACAGTTCCAACATCAAGTTTTATGCCCTCTGCCAGCTCTTTTGAGTCTTCCGGAGTTTTATTCATTTTCCAGTTACCGGCAATAATTTTTTTTCTTATCTTCATCTATATTTGCTTTCTTTATTCTATTCTTAATTTTTTAATAAATTATTATTTATCATCAAGAGCAATGATTCCCGGCAGTTCTTTTCCTTCAAGGAATTCCAAGCTGGCACCACCACCTGTTGAGATATGAGACATCTGATCTGCCAGACCGCTCTCGTTTACAGCAGCAACCGAGTCACCACCACCAATAATACTTATTGAATCACTTTCGGCAACTGCTTTACAAATTTCCATTGTACCTGCAGCAAAATTTGACATTTCAAAACATCCCATCGGACCATTCCAGACAATTGTTTTTGATTTCAAGATTTCTTCTTTATATATTTCTACAGTCTTTGGTCCGATATCAAGGGCAAGAAAGCCATCATCAATATCTGTTCCAACAACTCTAATTTCGGCATCATCTGCAAAAGCATCAGCTTCTTTATTATCAACAGGCAGCAAAAACTTTATATTCTTTTCTTCAGCTTTTGCCATAATTTCCTTTGCAGTTTCCACCAAATCATCTTCACACAGAGATCCGCCAATATTATATCCTAATGCCTTGTAGAAAGTATAAGCCATCCCCCCCCCGATTAAGATAGCATCAACTTTTTCCATCAGGCTGACCATTACCTCTAGTTTTCCTGAAACTTTTGCACCACCAATAATTGCAGTAAAAGGTCTTGTTGGGTTTGCAATAGCATTACCAAGATACTCAATCTCTTTTTCCAATAAAAATCCGGCAACAGATGTATCCATAAATTTAGGAACAACAGCCATTGAAGCATGTGCCCTATGGGCTGTACCAAAAGCATCATCAACATAAATATCGGCTAGAGAAGCCAGCTCTTCAGCAAATTGCTCCTGTTTTGTTTTCATATCAGCCTTTGCTGCTGCTTTTTCTTCATCCGTTGCATCATCGGAGAATTTAGCTTTTCCTTCTTCTTCCTGATGGAAACGAAGATTTTCGAGAACAAGTATGTTACCTGCTTCAAGTTTGTCTGCCATTGCCTGTACATCAGAGCCCACACAATCATCAGCAAATTCAACATTTTTACCTGTAATTTTTGCCAAATAGTCAGCTACTGGTTTAAGACTGAACTCAGGATTAACTTTACCTTTTGGACGACCTAAATGACTCATAAGAATAAGAGAACCACCTGCATCTAAAATATAATTTATTGATGGAAGAGCGGCCGTAATTCTAGTATCATCTGTAATGACACCATCTTTCAAAGGTACATTGAAATCAACTCTCATTAACACTTTTCTGCCGGAGAATTCCACATCTTTTATTGTTTTTTTATTCATACAACAACCTTTACTTGTATATTAATTTTAAAATATGTTTTGCAGTTATTACTTAACTACTAATATGCTCAACTTGAAAATTGCAAGTCGATATAAAGTTTTTGTCTTATATATCAAGCGTTGGTTTATACTATATATGATGTGATTAGTCAATCTTTCTTTTAAAAAACATGCAAGTTTCCTTAATTTTTCGCTTGGAGTAAGAAACATGCGTTTTAAACAGTAAAATCAAGGATTAGAACAATCAATTTTATAAATTTGGGTGATAAAGTTGAAAATTATTTTAGCGGACGCCGAGGACGTATTAGCTCCTCCCCTTGCTAAGGGGAGGTGTTCGAGGAACGAGAACTGAGGGGTGTTTCCTCCCGTTCTTACAAGACAATATTAGTCTGCACATCGGGAGGGTTGGCGTCCCCGCCGACCGAAAAGGG
>CAYTUX010000096.1:0-10643 GCA_964441455.1 uncultured Victivallales bacterium
CTTCAGATTAACAGGTTAACGTTGATTGCAGAATCACCAATTGTAGGGTCGGGGTGCTTCACCCCGCCGAAAAAGACGTTTAACCAGAAAAATAGGGAACTGTTTAAAAAAACAAATTTGTTGTTGAAATAGATTAATGTTTTTTGATATAATTCAAAGTAGTATGCATTTACAAGAATGAAAATAATGAAGACTCAAATTACAATAAAGAAAATTATTTATATACTTTCAATAATATTTTATTATACTATTGCTAATGCTAATAACTACACAAACTTACATGAATTATTTATATCTGCAGAATTTGATCCAGCAGATACTAATTCAACCATAATAGTTCAAATATCAGATCTACATATTGACCCTGTATCAAATTATTTTCCAACCCCAGTTCTTGATTCAAGACTTGTTAATGAAATTAACGGCTTAGAATATATGCCTGACGCAATGGTAGTATCAGGAGATATTGCAATAAGCAGAAGTGCAGCAGCAGGTCTTCCAAGATACCCTTCAAGCATTCCTAAATCCACAGCAGAAATATCAAAAGCAATGGATGAACTTACTAGGTTTGATTCTCGAATCAAGCAATGGATTATTGCAGGAAACCATGATACAGATGCACATGAGATTGACCCTGAGTTGTGGACAGAAATCACAGGTTTTCCGGCTTACCAAAGAATAGAGCTTTCCAATGTTCCTGTTTTTTTACTTAACGGCAAGCATTCCGGGGATTTTGATGAAGAACAGCAGATTTGGATTAAAGAAGAGTTTAAAACAATTAATGACAGTCAAGATGTTATAATATTTGTGCATCAGCCATCTCTAGGAAGAATCGGGGCAGAAAGTGGAGTAAAGAAGTATCTTGTTAATTTATTAGCGGGGAGAAGAGGGAAAGTATGGGTATTCAGCGGACACGATCATCGTTTTGACAGCAAAATCTATGTTGAAAAGTCCACTCAATTTATACAAACCATAGTAACAACAGGAAATACACATGTATTCAATGATGGCAGAAACCCGGGGTATGGACTCATCTGCCTGAATAACGGCAAAGTTATCTGCCGAGTATTTAAAGATGTTAAAGTTCCATATTTTCAACTACTACCTAAAGTTGAAGAGAGTGATGGGGTTCCATTTGATTGGCCGTATGCAAATGTTGACTATCCAATCATGAATCTCACAGAGGGTACATATGATAGAGAAGAGTACTCATTTAAAATTCACTCAACGGCATCAAGTCAAATCACCGACACCGGTACTTGGCTATCTTATATGAAAGACATACAATGGGAATTACCTTTAAACACATACTCGAATAAGGCAACAGAAGTATTAATTTTAGGAAGCGGGACAATTCAATGCTCATTTGCCTTAGTTTCAAACACAAATGAGTGGTATGACGCTGGAATATTTACATCGCTAAAAGAGGTTTTCAGAATACAAATACCAACAAACTGTATTGGCAAACAATCTTTAATAAAGGTTTATAAAACAAACGAAAGCTATAGTTTTGCAGGCTGGGGTATGGGGTCTGATTCTGAAAAATTATTGCCGATTGAAAAATGGATGAGCAAACATTTCAAACAGATAAGAAATATAAGGGCAAGTGCCACAGACGCTACACCGGCAGATGACGGAATATCAAATTTGATGAAATATGCACTTGGAACAAATCCTCTAGAGAGAGGACGTTACCAATTTCACACATCCAACAGCACAAATTATGGAGGTTTACCATATGCATGGACTGGACAACATAACAGTCTGGCATGTTTCGGTATTCGATTTCCCAGACGTAAAGCTGAAACATCACCAGGAGTAGAGTATATTGTAGAAGAATCCAACAACTTGGTAGACTGGAAATCTTCAAATGTTTCAAATGCATTAATTACAGAAATTGATAGCGAATGGGATGATGTTATCATCTGTCAACCATCTCAAAATTCCAGCAATCATTTCTTTAAACTTGACATTCGCCTTACATCAGAACTAATTCCATAAAAGTTGATAATAAATTAGCTTCAAAACCTACTGTTTTCGAATTTTTCAGACAAATATTTCATTTAATTCCGTTGTGTTGTCAACTAAAAGCCTTAGCCTTTTATTTTGATTTGCAAATTGATGATATTTATAATATTATATTGAATAATATTAAAGAAATTTTTAATTTTAGTGCATAATTGACGGGGCGAAGCTGTGCCCTGAAATGTTTGTTTAACGAAAGAATATATTTTGAAATTCTGGATAGTAACACCTAGCTATAATCAAGTTAAATGGCTTAACACATGTTTGAAGTCTGTTGCCGACCAGACCAAAGAAGGTATCTGCGTACATCACCATATTCAAGATGCATGCTCAACAGACGGAACTATTGAACTCCTGAGAGAATGGCAGGAACATATCAAGATCAGCAAAAACTACACATTCAGTTTTTCTTCTGAAAAAGATAACGGCATGTATGATGCAATTAATATTGGATGGCGGAAAGCTGATGATGATGTTGATTTTATTGCACATTTAAACTGTGACGAGCAGTATATGCCTAATGCCTTAATAAATATTGCTGATACGTTCAGGAAGCATGCAGACACAGATGTTTTGCTTGCAGACATGCTTGTTGTTGATGAAGCAGGTGAATACATCTGTCACAGAAGGAGCTTGAAACCATATCGCTTCCTATCACAACTATGGTGTGCAGGTTTTACTGCATCTACTTTTCAAAGGGCATCAGTTATAAAAGACAAGAAAGTGTTCTTTGACACAGATTGGAAAAACATTGGAGATAAGGTTTGGTACAACTCCCTACATAAAGCTGGAGTTAAATTTACAGTATATCATGAGATTGTTGCAATTTTTACAGATACCGGAGATAACTTAAACTGGACTGATGAAGGAAAGGAAGAAAGTATTAAATATATCAATGAGTTTGTGCCAATGTTAAAAGGCAATTTAAAGCTCCTTCAAATACTTTCAAAAATTAACGCACTGCGACGACTGACTATTGAGTTTTTTTGTAAAGTTCCGACTCAATATTCAATATTCTGCAAGGACAGTGACAGCAGAACAACAAAACCAATCGAATCTCCAACATGGAGATGGGGCAAAAAAGCATGGAACAATATATAATTACTGCAACAAAATTTATGAATATTGAATCAGAAAAATTAAAAAGAGTGCTGGAATGGTTTGAATCTCAAGATATTGAGTACGTTTTAGTAGGAGAAGATACTTCAGAACTGCAAAATTCCATAAGCGGAGATATTGATATTGTTGTCAACCAATATGTTATTAGCAGAATCAACACAATTATTATAGATTTATGCAGTTACTTAGACATGAAATGTGTTCAAGTTCTACAACATGAGCAGAGTGCTTACTTTTTTGTAGTTAGCTGGCTGGAAAACAACAAATGGCATTACTTAAAGCTTGATATATGCAGCAATTATATTCGCAATACCAGACTGTTAATAACCGCTGAAAAACTCTTAAAAAACCGAACCAAGGTAAATTCAGCTTTTTACATTCCCTCTCCCAACAATAACTTTACTTACTATTTATTAAAAAAAATTGATAAAAATTCAATAAACAAAAATCAGTTTCTATATCTTTGCTCACAGCTAGATCTATGTAATGACAGACTAATATCCGAGTTGACTCAATTCTGGCAATATGATGAGAGCAAAGCGATCCTGAAAATACTAAAGCAAAGAGAATTTAAAGAATTTAAATCTAAAATAAGTAGATGGAGAGCAGCTCTTCATACAAGAAGCAGATTAAATCTTAAATCCATTTACCTTGAGTTAAGGCGCTTAATTAGAAGAGTAGCTTTTCCAACTGGTATCTGGATTGCAATTTACGGTCCGGATGGGTGTGGAAAATCCTCGGTTATAGAAAAACTTCAACCTGCACTGCTCCCTGCTTTTAGAAGAACACAAACAAACCATTTTCGTCCAAGACTTGGTAGTTCGCCAAGCTGCACATCAACCCCTGTTTTAAATCCTCATGCATCAAAAAATCGCAATATATTTAGTTCAATACTTAAATTAGGATATTATGGGTTAGATTATATTCTTGGTTATTTTATTAAAGTCCTACCGGCAAAGATATGTTCTACCCTATTCATATTTGACAGATATTATGATGATCTGATTATCGACCAAAAACGTTATCGCTATGGAGGACCTGTTTTTCTTTTGAAATGGCTTAGATTTTTCATTCCAAAGCCTGATTTAATCTTTTGTTTAGATGCAGAAGCAGAAATTCTTCAAGCCCGTAAAGCTGAAGTATCTTTTGAAGAATGTAAACGGCAAAGGGAAGCATACAAAGATCTAGTATTAAAACTGCCAAATGGTTACATTGTTGATTCATCGCAAAATTTAGACCAAGTGGTAAATGATATTCAATCAATTGTTTTAGAGCATATGAACAAAAAGGTAGGATATCAGATTAATAAAACCAGATGGAGATGACGGTGAACAAACAGAAAAACATGAGTGAAGAACCGTTATTTCAAGAACCGACAGTTTCTTTTCGTGCAATTAAGCGAAAGGGTGAATTTCGATATATTGCATCTCTTAAAAGAGGCAGCTTGAGTTCTATTGCACGTTTTGCACCTCCAACAAAAATAATTCCAAAAATTATTTTAAAGTTAGCATCATTGATTGATTTTAGAATTTCGGCTAAGTTCAACTGGGTAATTTCAATTTCTGTTTCTAAAGATTTTTTATTGCAGGTTGCCGATTTATTAGAGACTTCTTTTGAAAATGTGGGTTTTTATGTAGGAGAATCAACTCCACAACAGAAGCTGGTTGCAGCAGATATAACAGGAGAGTCAAATTTTGTGCTAAAAATCGCACGGGGAGCTGAGGCTGACGAATCCATTAGACGTGAAGCAAATGGGATAAAGAATGCACTTAGTGACGGATATTCTTGGCCATTAGGCATTCCATCAACACCCAATATTAAACCTATCTGTGGAAGAGATGCTATTTTGATTGAACGAATTCAAGGATCTCAACTGACTCCAAAAGAATTTGAAAACCTTTTTTTTGATGAATTTAATCTTTTCATACCACAAGATTTTTGTTACACAAAAAGCTGTGATGATATATTACATAAAAAGAGTGATAAAGCAAATGATAAGCCAAGGACCAATATAACAATTGGTGAATGGCTTGAGTCAACAACAATTTATAATGCCGAGAGCCTAGTTTCTATTATCGAAACATGCAGACAGAATGGTGCTCTTGAAATTCTATCTCCACTTGGAATAGTTCATGGTGATTTTGCACCCTGGAACGTAATCAAAAAAGAAAAAACCGGCAAAAAAAGTAAAGTCACAAAACCTATGTTTAAAGAGTCACTCATTGCTGTAGACTGGGAGTTTTCAAGTAAAGATAAGCCGGTTGTTTTTGACATTGCCTATGCGGTTTGGTGTTATGAGACACTTCTTGGTCGTAAATCTACAAAAATTAAGTCTACAAAATGGAAACAATTGGTTTCATTGGGTGCATTATGGGAGGAGATTCGAAAAGATGGATGACACAAAATCCAACAAAAGATTAAAAGTTTTAATCTCAGCATATGCCTGTGAGCCAAATAGAGGCTCCGAACCTAGCGTAGGATGGAACTTTGTGACAACAATGGCTCAATACCATGACATTACAGTTTTAACGCGCACCAATAACAAAAAGATTATTGAAGAATACTTAAACAGCAAACCTATTAATCTGAAATTTGTATATCATGATTTACCTAAATGGGCAGGCTGGTGGAAAAAAGGCTGTAAAGGAGTTCAGTTGTATTATTATTTGTGGCAACTAACTGCAATACCAATGGTAAAAAAATGTCACACAAAATCAAATTTTGATTTATGTCAACATCTGACATTTGTTAAATATTGGGTCCCCAGCTGTCTTGCATGGTTAGATATTCCTTTCATATGGGGACCTGTAGGTGGTGGAGACTCAACTGCAAAAGGATTTCTTAAAGATGCAGGTTTGAAAGGTAGAGTTTATGAATTAACACGAAATCTCACAAGAAAAATTGCTGTTATTGATCCACTATTAAAATTTACAGCAAAACGTTGTTCAATGAATATTTCTGTTACAAAAGAGACTATCCAATGTGTCAAAAAGCTTAATAAAAATATTAATACTAAATTAATGACACAAGTTGGCATAACATCAGAAGAGCTAACAAAAATTGATGAGATCATCGCATACAAGAAAAATTCAGATGATACAATATTTCTGTTTGCAGGCAATTTACTATTTCTTAAAGGCATACATCTTGGACTAAATGCTTTTGCAAAATGCAAATATAAAAATTCACAATTCCATATTATCGGCGATGGTCCTGAAAGGAAGAAGCTTGAGCAGCTGGCAATGGAAAAAAACATATATAGCAGAGTACACTTTTTAGGACAAAAAACAAGAGAAGAGGTTTGGAAAATAATGAAATCGGCAGATATTATAGTACATCCAAGTCTGCATGATTCCGGAGGATTTGTTCCGGTTGAGGCAATGGCATGCAAAAAACCTATTATATGTTTAGATACTGCCGGGCCATCAATTCTTGTTCCTGAAGATGCAGGATGTAAAATTTCTGTTACATCGAAAGATGAAACAGTTGATGAAATATGTAAATCAATGAATCAACTTGCAGACAACAGTCAACTTCGCGATAAAATGGGAGAATCAGGGAGAAAACATGTTGAAGAAAATCTCTTGTGGCAAACTAGGATTAAAATATTCTCTCAAATCTATTTTGATGTAACAAGAAATGGAGATGCTAGAAAATGAAACTTGCAGTATATTTAGCAGATCAGAATCCTCATAGAGACAGAACTCTTGGCATCACCGAAATGACGGCATCCCTTCTATATGAATTAGCATCAAAAGAAGATCTTAAATTAGAAACAATTGTATCTAAGTCTTCATTTACTATGAATAATATTAATGTTCTTGAAAGAAAACTTCCCTGGCGAACCGACAACATGATAGGACGTCTTCTTACAGATAATCTTCATACAATAGTTGTTCATCCTGATGTGGATGCGTGGTTATATCCTAAAGGATATATTCCTTTTCTATTTAGAACACCAAAACCATGCATAGGTATTGTCCATGATACAATTCTGCTCTGGTATTATGATAAATACAGAAATGAACGTTCCCAAATGGATTATTTCTACTGGTTAAACTTTATGAAGCGCAGCATTGCCCGTTTTGACCTGATTCTTACAATATCAGAAACTGCAAAGAATCAGATTCTGGATCTCTGTGAAAGATTTTCTATTGCCCCACCGCCTATTAAAGTCACATATGAATCTGTCCGCTATGCTAATGATAACGACACTTACAATAGAAAAGATTATGTTGTACATGTTGCTTCAAAAGCTCCTCATAAAAAGACTTCATGGCTTCTTGAGAATTGGACAACACGAATTAAAGCCGGATATGATCTGCCAAAATTAAAACTTATTGGCAGTGTCCCGGATGACTCAAAACATCTTGTTGAATGCTTTGAGACAATAGAGAAACTTCCATACCTTGATGACACAGAATATAAACTGACGCTTGCCGAAGCCAAGGCATTAATTATGCCGTCAGAAGTTGAAGGATTCGGACTTCCGGCAGTTGAAGCTTACTGTCTTGGAACCCCAGCGTGTTATGTAAAAGATACAGCAATTGATGAAATATTAGATATCCCCGACCATTTAGGTGCGTTTAATCTTTCAAATCCAGAATCTCTTTTTGAAGCTTTAGCATCTGTTCTGCAATTGCCAAAAGAAAATATAGCAATATCAAGAAAGCGACTGCAAGAAACATATTCAGTGGAAAAATTTGGAAAACGAGTAATATCGAATATAGAAGATTATCTCAGACAGCATGATTAATCATACAGCAAATCAGTATAATAAATTGGATAGATACTTCAGGTTAAAATAAGGAGAAGATGAATTATGAAAGAAAACAGTTCAGAGATTTTCTTAAAGATGCTGGTTTTGTTATTGAAGAAACTTTTGTATTCGACCAGAACTCTGGAATTTATAATACATTCTGGCCGTTGGCAGGAAAAACTTATACAGAAAACTTAAATTGGTTTGGTAAAATTTTAAAAATGTTGATATCATGCTCTATTTCCGGACAAATGATAGGATGTGTCGTACATAAACCATAATTTTGATGATTATACATATAAAGAAACATCGTAATCTAAAGAAAGCGAATCCAGAGAACTTACTCTGAAAAACCTTTTGAAAGAAACGTACTAATAACAAAAAACTACATTAGAAGAAATACTTTAAATATAAATTGAACAGAAAAAAACAAATATGAATAGTATATTAAGAAAAATTATTGCAAAAGTTTTGCAACTTTCAGAAAATCTTACCAACAAAATTAAAAAGCATCCGCCTAGAGTTAGTTTAGGAAAAGAGAACGAAAAGCTTTGTTTGTTTCAATATCTTTCTTCACCTTTAACTTGGAGCAAATATGATCCAAGATTAGATTGGCATGAAAACTATGTGCAAAGTAAGCAGATTGCAGAAATATTAGTTAAACAGGGTTATCAAGTTGATGTAATAGACATAAAAGACCACAACTTTGTTCCCTTGAAAGATTATTCTCTTTTTATATCACATGGAAAAGTTGTTAAAAATATATTAGAGAGACTCCCCAAAAAATGTAGAAAATTTCTTTTATCTACTGGACAGCAAGGAGCACATGCAAATAGACAAGTGCAGAAACGTTATGACGATTTGAAAAAAAGAACTAGAAAAAAGCTTACGGTTGTGCTGCCGAGTCAATACGATAATAACCTTTTAAATATTTTTGATGGCATAATTGGGTTTGGAAACTCATATACACGTGACACATTCAAAGCTGTAGATAAAAAAATTTATATTTTCCCTAATTACGCAAATTCAAACGTAAAGTATGTGAAAAGCAATAATAAAGATTCAAAACATTTTGTATACATAGCAGGATCTTCACATATTTGTAAGGGCCTGGATTTATTACTTGAAATATTTTCTAATAATCCATCATGGCACCTACACATATGCGGAAGGCTTGACAATGACCTAAAGACTGTATTTCATAAAGAGCTTAGCAACTCAAACATACACTGTTACAACAACGTTAATATGAGAGGTAATGTTTTTTCACGTATATGCAGGAAATCAACATTCTATATATCTCCATCTAGCTCTGAAGGCATGCAGGGAGCAGCTTTAAATGCAATGAAAGCGGGGTTAATACCACTTCTGACAAAAGAAGTAGGAGTCGATATTTTTGGTTGTGGTTTCATTATTGACGATGTGTCTATTAAAGGTCTAACAAAACAGATTCAGAAATGCACAGAAATAGATAATTCCGAAACAAAAAGATTAAGTAAATTATCCCATGATGTTGCAAACAAACACTATTCAGAAAAAAACTTCACTAAGGCATGGACAAACATTGTTCAAGAAATATCTAAAAATATTGACAAATAGAAGAACCTACAAAAACATTTTTTATTAGCTAATATAAAGACAGAGTATATCTTAAAAAGTATTTAAACGATGATGTTAAAATAATAATTATACTTAGAAATCCTACTGATAGGGCATATTCAAATTATATGCATTGTATTAGAGATGGATGGGGAAATCTTAGTTTTGAACAGACTTTAGAAGATGAGAAAAAAAGAATACAAGATAATTGGGGTTGGAGTTATCATCATGTGCAAACAGGAATGTACTACGAACAAATTAAAGCCTATCTTGACAACTTTAAAAATGTCAGAATATATTTATTTGAAGAATTAGAAAACAAAAAAAAGTTTTTGAATGATATTTATGATTTCATAGGGGCAAAAAGAATAAAGCAACCAGAAGAGACGACAAGGTATAATCTTTCAGGTTATCCTAGAAATAAACTTATTAATAAGCTTGTAATCAGAAAAAATATTATAAAAAAGATTACAAAACCAATCATCAGTATGCTTCTTTCAGAAGAAAAAATAAATCAATTAATGTTAACGTTAAAAAAAGGAAGTTTGCAAAAAAGAGCAATGAAAAAAGAGACAAAGAATAAGCTAAATATTATTTTTAAAAACAATATTGAAAAAACATCAAAATTAATTAATAAAGATTTATCACATTGGACAAAGTAATAATTAATGTTGAAATACTTTTAGTGAATTTAAAATTTAAAATATTTTTATAACGAGAATCCACACATATCAAGTGCAAGGCTTTTATTCCTCCATCACTTTACTAAATACCATTAAAGTGTTAGCGAGGTTGCAGATGAATCTTTATGTGAAGTTCATGTTTTTTTTATTAATATTTAATGTAACATCACGCATCTTGTAGGACATTCGTCACACTTACTGCTCTTGCAAGTTAAACTCAGTCCTAATTTAGCTTATTTTTTAAAATTATAATTAATCAACTTTTGAAACTGCCTCATTACTAATTTATAGATGAACTTTAAAATAAAAATTAAGAAAATTATGAAAGAAAATAAAACAAAAGCGAAGAAACATGATTATAACACACATTCGTCACCCTTTCACTCTAATTTCTCAGGTATTATTGGCGAACATTTAAAATCTGGGTCAATGAATACATTTGAGTCAATTCCCAAGGC
>CAYTUX010000097.1:0-10925 GCA_964441455.1 uncultured Victivallales bacterium
CATGTGTAGTTCTCCTGTTTTTTTGTTGCTTACCGCATTATAACAAATGCGGCGGGAGACTACACTTTTAAAATTTTAACAATGGGAAGGACACTTCCAAAAAACACCATCAAGACCGCAGCCAGATCCATTTAGACCTGAGGTTGTTCAAAATGATGATAAAACAAGAAAATCAACATTAAATAACAAAAAATAAATATAACATTTTTCCAGAGCTTACAAGCAAGCTCTGGAAAGAACCTTTGTAAAAAAATGCCAGATGAGATAAACATGCCTGAAAGTTTAGAGCAAAAACAAAATAAAGTAAAAGCTGCTGTTGAGAAATATAAAAGTCTTAGGAACAATCAAGGAAGCCTTTTTATAAAGTCTGACAAGGCTTATAACCAGAAAGAGGCTGTTAAATTCTTTGGAAAATCATATTACGATGAAATTATAAAAAAACATGATCATTTTTTGCCCGAAAAAGAATTTAAAGGAGATTACCTTTTATATTTAATTGTTGTATATATATCACAAGTTTTAAAAGAACCTATGTCAAACTATTTTGGAGATAAAAAAAATATTCTACATTTGGAAGGGGCATGTCTACATGACGATTATGATTCAAAATTTGATTTTAGTAATTGTAATATAGAAGAAAGTCATTTTGAAAATGCAATTTTAATTCATTTTGTTTTCAATAAGACAGTATTAGATTTCGTGTCTTTTCAAGGTGCTATTCTACGGGGGGTTACTTTTTTGGAGATTAATTCTGAAAAAGTAAATTTTTCTCATACAGAAATAACTGATTTCTTAAGAGGTGATAAATGCTTTTTTGCTAATTCAAGTTTTGAAAATTCTAATTTTAGTAATTCAAAGTTAGAGCTTTGTGACTTTGACAATGTTGATTTGGGTGGCTCTAATATGGAAAACACAGTTTTTGAAGTATGTCATTTTTCTAATGTTAATTGTTGTTGGGTAAAACTCAGTAGTGAAACGTTTTTTATTGCATGTAGTTTTGATTCGTTGGTGAATTTTAACAATACAAGTTTAGAATTAATTCGTGATGAAATTGTTAGGTCAAAGCTAATGTATAGTTCTAAAAGAATAAAATGGAGTAATTATTATAATGGATTTAATGAAGTCCCATCTGCAAATTTATCATATATTGAAAGGGAGAGTAATGATTCCCACATTGATAAACACCATATACATACTATTGATTTCTTTTGGTATTGCAGTGATTTCGGATATTCAACAAAAAGAATTATTTGGTCTTTTTTTGCTGTAGCGTCATTTTTTGCATTAATATACTGGATTATGGGTGTTATTGATTTTATGTTTTTGGGTGAACAAGATAGTTGCTGGGGATGTGTGGCCAATCTTTTTCAAGCTCAGGATAAATCTTTTGAGTTTTCACCATTTAGTCCACATGGAATAATGAGAACAATATATTTTTCTGTTGTAACAATGACAACTTTGGGTTTTGGAGATATTTATGCTGATCCAAGTTCTTTGCTGGGGTATGTTTTGCTTAGTGTGCAAGTGATGATGGGATATTTTTTGTTGGGTATTCTTATTACAAGAGTTGCTATGCTGTTTACTAGCAATGAAATTCAAGTTGTTCCAGCGTTAGCAGAACAACATCAAAAGCAAGATGAAAAAATAAAAAAGTTTTTGTTAAAATTTGCGATATTAACTTTCTTTCTGTTGATCATCTTAAACGCTGGTTATGCTGTTTTTAGAAGAATAATTTAGGAGAAATGAATTAATCATTAATTAACGCTTTGCGAATTTCGTGACTTTGGTGTTTTTCGTGGTTGAAAAAAAAGATTGGGCGAGGTAGTTTAGAAAAACAACTACAAATTTGAAAGGAAATGATTAAATGAATTTGAATCAGATAAAACAACTTATTAGTGATGGAGAGGGGCTCAATTGTGAGTTTAAGGAAGCGGTAGATTCGTTGCCTAGAAATTTGTTTGAGACCGTCTGTGCTTTTTTAAATACTGATGGCGGAACAATAATTCTGGGGGTTGATGACTCTGGAAATGTTATTGGTGTGAATCCTGAAAAAAAAGATGAGTTAATGCAGAACTTGGCAAATCTTTCTAATAATCCTGATAAGGTTTACACACCTTATCTACTTTTTCCAAAAGACTTTATTATTGATGGCAAAACAGTTATTGCTGTTCAGGTTCCTTTAAGTTCACAAATTCATAAGACAAGAGGACATATATATCTTAGAAGTTTAGAGGGTGACTATAAAGTAATGGATGTAAGTCAACTGGCAGGACTTTTAAACCGCAAGATGAGTCTGTTTACCGAGCAGAAGCCCATTCCTAATGCAACAATGCAGGATTTAAGACCTGAGCTGTTTGACAGAGCTAGAAAATTAATGTGGGCACACAATTCTCAACATCCTTGGCAAGATATGTCTGATGAAGAGTTGCTGAAAATTGGTGGTTTCTATACAGAAGATAAGGAAACAAGAAAAAACTGTCTTAATTTGGCTGCCATTCTGATGTTTGGCACAGATTTGGCAATTCAAAGGGCTGTCCCGGCATACAAGTTTGACTGTCTTTTAAGACGCCATAACATAGACCGTTATGATGACAGACAAATGATTTATACAAATCTAATTGATGCATACGATCAGATGATGACGTTTGTTGAAAAACATCTTAACGATCCCTTTTACCTTGAAGGTACTCAGCGTATAAGTCTCAGAGACAAAATTTTCCGAGAAGCTGTTTCAAATATCATTTCCCATCAGGAGTACGTAAGCGGATCACCTGCACGCTTGATGATATACAAAGACAAAGTGATTCTTGATAACCCATGTACACAACACTATTTTGGAGAAGTCAAACCAGATAACTTTCAACCATACTCACATAATCCGATTATCTGCAAATTTATGATCCAGTTGGGACGTTTCGATGAACTCGGTTCGGGAATGCTTAACATCAACAAATACCTGCCGTTCTATGCAGATGGAGCAAAGCCGATTTTCAAAGAAGACAGACAGCGTTTCGAGCTGGAAATCCCGCTTGTTAATTCCGAGTCACAAGTCGAAGTAACAGGTGAAGTAACAGGACAAGTAACAGGTGAAGTAAACGCACAAGTCACCGCACAAGTCACCGCACAAGTCACCGCACAAGTTGGAGAGTTTTGTCGAGAAGCTAGATCTGCTAAAGAGATAATGAATATGCTAAATTTGAAACATTGGAAAACGTTTCAAACAAATTACCTAATTCCTCTTTTGGATGCTGGTTTCATTGAAAGAACAATTCCTGACAAACCAACAAGTCGTCTCCAAAAATATCGACTGACAGAAAAAGGAGTTAAATTTTTAAAAGAGAATTTAGATGATGAATGATGAGTGCCGAGCTGGAGCTCGGCGTTCCCGGAAGGAAATGTCGGCGGTCACCGCCCGCCGCTACAATTGCAAGCATGCATTGTTCATGGCGATGCATATTTTCGTGCTTTTGGTGCCTTTCGTGGTTGAAAAAATTTAAAATAATAGAGAAAGAGAGAATAGATGAAAACATTTAAGGATAATGAGAAGTGGTTGTCGCAGGTTCCTGCGGTGGAGCTTTTGGTGAATATGGGGTATGAGTTTATATCGTCGCCTGATTATTATGCGGAGCGTCAGGGGCGTACGGCAAATGTGCTTCTGGAAGGAATTCTGCGTGAGCAGTTGAAGAAGATTAACAGCATTAAGTCTCGTGGTGGAACTTATCTTTTCAGTGAGGAGAACATTCAGACTGCTATTCAGAAGCTGAAGAGTGTTAAGTTTGATGGGCTGTTGAGGACTAATGAGAAGCTTTATGATTTGATGACTCTTGGGACTGCTCTGGAGCAGACTATTGATGGTGATTCGAAGAGTTTTAATTTGAATTATATTGATTGGCGTACTCCAAGTAATAATAGTTTTCATGCTGTGGTTGAGTATATTGTTGATCGGTCGAGAAGTAATGAGACAGCTCGCCCTGATATTGTTTTGTTTGTTAATGGAATTCCTTTTTGTGTGATTGAGTGTAAGGCGCCTAGCATTGATGTTGGAAAGGCTGTTGAGCAGAGTATCAGAAATCAGAGTGATGAGTTTATTCCAAAGTTGTTTGTCTATTCTCAGATGGTTATGGCTGTTAATAAGAATGAGGGTCTCTATTCAACTGTTGGAGCCGGAAAGAAGTTTTGGAATGTCTGGAAGGAAGATGCTCTGGATGATGGTACTGCTGAGTGTGAAAAGCTGCATGAGTTGATTAATAAGCCTCTGGATGAGCGAACTGGGCGTAAGCTTGCGGAGTCGCTGGGGTTTGATGAGAAGAGTCTGTTGAGGGATGGGGAGCGGCTGGTGACAGGGCAGGATAAGGCAATATATGCGTTGTGTCGTCCGGAACGTCTGCTTGAGATTGCCTGGAAGTTTACGGTTTTTGATGGTGGGATTAAGAAGATTGCCCGTTATCAGCAATATTTTGTTGTGAAGTCTACTCTTGATCGTGTGAATTCGTATGATTCTGATGGGGGTAGACGTGGTGGAATTGTCTGGCATACGCAGGGTTCGGGCAAATCGTTGACAATGGTTATGCTTGCAATTAATCTGGCGCTGGATCCTCGGTTTGATAATCCTAGGATTGTTCTGGTGACTGATCGAAATGATTTGGATTCGCAGTTGAAAGATACGTTTGTTGCCTGCGGGCTTGAGACTCATCGGGCGACTTCGGGGCGTAATTTGCTTGAGTTGATTGCTGAGAAGAAGTCGGGCATTATTACGACGTTGATTCATAAGTTTGATAAGGCTTATAGTTTGAAAAAGTTTAGGGATGATTCGGCTGACATTTTTGTTCTGGTTGACGAGAGTCATAGGACGCAGTTTGGGTCTTTTTCAACTAGTATGAGGCAGATGTTTCCTAAGGCCTGTTATCTTGGCTTTACGGGTACACCTTTGATGAAAAAGGAGAAGAATAATTTTGTTAAGTTCGGCCAGTTGATTGAACCACATTATTCAATTGCTCAGGCTGTCGAGGATGGGGCAGTTGTACCTTTGCTTTATGAGGGGCGTAATGTGGAAATTACCCAAAATAAAGATGCTATTGATAAATGGTTTGATAGGCATACTCAAAATTTGAATGAGAAACAGAAAGCTGATTTGAAACGTAAGTATGCAAGATCTGAAATGCTTCAGAAGGCTGATCAGGTTGTTTATATGACAGCGTTTGATATTAGTGAACATTATAGAGAACATTGGCAAGGTACTGGTTTTAAGGCGCAGCTGGTTGCGCCAAGTCGGGCTACAGCTGTTAAATATCAGGAATACCTTAAAGAGATTGGTTTTGTTTCATCTGAAATCATTATGTCAGCACCTGATATGCGGGACGGCTTTGAAGAGACTGATGAGGAACCATCTGATGAGGTAATCAGGTTCTGGGATCGCATGATGAAGCGTTATGGTACAGAAGAAGCTTATACCAGTCAGATTATTGCCGGCTTCAAGAATGCTGATGAACCTGAGATTCTTATTGTTGTCAGCAAGCTGCTGACGGGATTTGATTCGCCCAGAAATACGGTTCTGTATCTTTGCAAAAGTCTGGTTGAACATACACTGCTTCAAGCAATTGCCCGTGTTAACAGAATTTTTGATGGTAAAGATTTTGGATATATTGTTGATTATGCAAGTGTGCTAGGCAATTTGGATAAGGCATTGACTATGTACAAATCGCTTGAAGAGTTTGATGAAGAAGATATCGCCAATGCAATTAATTCTATTAAAGATGAGGTGGATAAGCTTCCTCAGAAATATTCTGATCTTTGGGATCTCTTTGGAGAACTTAAAGGAACTGATGATGAAGAGGCTTTTGAAAGGTTGCTTGCTGATGATCAGAAGAGAGAAGAGTTCTATCAGCTGTTTCGAGCATATAAGAAATGTTTGGGAATTGCTTTGTCATCTGACACGTTCTTGTTTGAGGTTGATGATCAAATGCTGAAAGCATACAGATATGATTTAAGAAGATTTCAAAATTTATTGTATTCGGTGAAGATGCGTTATGCAGATGTAATTGATTTCAAAGATTATGAAGCAAAAATTGCAAAGGTTGTGAATGATAATGTTCATGCAGCAGAAGTGACCCAATTGAATGTTCCCAAGTGTATTATTGAAAAGAATGAGCCAGCTGTTTTTAGTATTGAGGATGAATATGAAGCAGGCTCTAAGACTGCAGCAGCACAAGCAGATGCTATTGCTCATGCTACAAAACGTATTACCAGTGAGAACATGGAATTTGACAAGGAGTTTTACAAAACGTTTGCAACTCTAATTCAGCAGGTTATTGATGATTTTAGAGCACAAAGATTGTCTGACCTTGCTTATCTTGAAAAGGCTAAGGAAGTATACAACAAGGTTGTTAACAAAATTCATGATGATGTGCCGGAGGTGCTTCAAGGTAATGAAGATGCAATGGCTTATTATGGTGATGTCAAGGCAATCTTTAAAAGTCACTATATGGACAAGGAAGAGGAAGAAGCAATTGTTGCTGAAATTGCAATTGAAATTAATAAAATTGTTGTTGTCTCTCACAAAGTTGACTTCTGGAATGATGATGACGCCAAGAAAGAGTTGGAGAATGAGATTGATGATTATTTGTATGATGTCGTAAAAGGTGAAAAAAATATTGATTTGACATTGGAACAGATGGATCAGATTATAAAAGATACTTTGAATACTGCTAGAGTTAGGAAAAGCAAATGAGTGTTGTTTCTTCACAATTGAAATGTGAACTTTTGTCATTTAAGTATGGCAGCAAAACAATCGAGTATAGAATTTCCTATGGCGATAGAAAAACTTTGGAAATTGCAGTTCTGCCTGATTCATCTGTTGTTGTTAAGGCTCCAACGTCTTCTGACTCTAAATTGGTTGAAGCAAAAATTCATAAACGCTCAAGGTGGATAATCAAGCAGTTGAACTTTTTTGAGCATTTTAATCCGAAACAACCAAGTAGAAAGTATATTATGGGAGAGACTCATCTGTATCTAGGCAAGCGTTACAGATTGAAAATTATCAGTGGCGATAAGAATTCGGTCAAGCTGATGCGTGGATTCTTTGTTGTCACCTGCGTTGATGATACGTCGCCAAGCATGGTGAAGAAGCTTATGGAGAAATGGTACAGGGAAAAGGCTCATAATCTATTTGAAGAAAGGTTAAATTATTGCTGGCAGTTGTGTAAGTCTGATGGTTATGAAAAGCCTCATTTAGCAATAAGAGCTATGAAGAAACGCTGGGGGAGTTTGTCTGAAAAAGGTACTGTGACACTGAATAATGAATTAATCAAAGCACCCAAAGATTGTATTGATTATGTTTTGATTCATGAATTATGTCATTTGAAGTTTAAAAATCACAGTGGGGAATTTTATAAGTTGCTTGAGAATGTGCTCCCTGATTGGAAAAAGATGAAGCATAAGCTTGAATTATCTGTCAGCGTTCTGGGATAGCCGGTAATAGCTATCTCGCCTGGATACAATAAAATTCTTGCCAAGGTCTATAAAAGTTGGATATTTTTCTTTCATTTTTTCCATCGTTTACTATTTATTTATTCCGTTGGCAGATTATTAATCTTTTTGATGCAGGATGCGACGACAAAGGCGAGGGTTGCTAAGATGATTGCGATGACAATATACAGAGTGCTTTTCTTTGAAAGAAAGGATAGCGAATCTTTTTCCTGATTATACAGAGGATTTAATGTCTGCTCCCCGAGTTTCAGTATTGTAAATTCCGGATTTGATATGGAATTAAGAATCTGATTTATGTCATATTTTGGAGCCGGCAGCTCGCCTCCATAGTATACTGCTAAGTTGGAAATCTGATTCTGTGTCAGAAATTCGGCATGATAGACAGGTCCGTAAAGGTTGATTCTGTTTAAGGATATTGGTTGAGAGTCATTATTGTATATTTTAAGTTTAATATATTTCGTCCGAGTTTCAGGAATGTTTATCTTTAATCGCTGTCTTGAAATATTTGCTAAATGGTAGTTGTATATTTCGTCATCTTTGATTCTTCTCCAACTCTCTTTGTCGGCGGATTTGAATATCTGTATCTTTCTGAAAAAGTTTTCAGTGTATGGATTAAGCTCTACTTCTGATATGGGCTGCATAAATGAATTAATTACAATTTCGGTTGTCTGGTCAACTTGTGACCACTCGTTGCTCGCACTGTAAACAAGTTCAGTGATTGGTTGTTTCTCTTTCCATATGTGCGATATCTCTTTCAGCTCTATGGATTTTATATGTAATTTTTTGTTATATATGGTCTGTTTTTTTATTTCAGAGAAATCTTTTCCAAGTTGTTTTTCAGTTATCAGCTCCATCTTCTCGGCAATCTGCTGTTCGGAAAAATTTGAAATGACAACCTTGTAAAACAGGTGTTTACTTTTGTTTAAAGAGATTGTATTTTGCCGCAGACTGATAATTTCCGAATAGTCATATATTGATTGTGGCTTTTGGGGCAAATCCCAGTCATCAATATTTTTACCTGTATAGACTAACACATTTTTATCAAAGTTCTTATCGTCTGTTTTGATAATCATCTTTGATGGAATTTGCGAGTCTTTATCTCTTTTGATTATTATCTCAATACTGTTGTCATCATTCTGTTTTAATGAAATAATTTCTGATTTACAATGTTTTTCTGTTAACACCTTTTGTTTTGAGTATTGTTTTTCAACTCTAAATGGAACTTGGGTAACATATTCCATAACTCGTATTTCCGCAAAGCTGTCAATGTTCTCATAGATATCTTTATCAAGCTTGAAGGCACTTAATTGGTTGTCAGGTTTGAAACCAATGAGGTCTTTTTTATATTTCAGAGAATTCAAAATCGAGTCTTCGGCATTGCGAGCCTGTAAAGTCATAACAGTTAAAAAAACTAATAATATGTTCTTAATCATCTTCTTTCTCCTCAATTTCAAAATTTTCTTTATATTTTACGTATGCGAATGCGGCAACTAATATAATAAGTCCAAGTATTATAAATGCTGTGATTTTATAAATCTGACTAAGCTCTCTAAGATCAAAGATAAATACCTTTGCTATGGTTATTGTAAACAGTATAAGAGATACAGTTCTAAATACTTTTGAATTTTTAAGGATACCATATATCAGGAATACAATTGCAAATGTGCACCAAAGAATTGATATGCCTCCTGACTTGAAACCAGGAAGCTTGTAGAGCAACAGAGAGTTTACTTCAAATGTTGAGTAGAAGAACAGTATGGCAAGAGAGCAAGTCATTAACTTCTTATAGCTCACAAATTTTTCAACTTCATAATTGTTCATGTTTTTTGTAATCATACTGAAGTATGCAAAGGCCAGAATTACAGGAATAAAATTGAGCAATCTGAATGATGCATCCACAAAACTATATGGATCCTGTACAAAAACAAATTTCACATATGAGAAGTCCCAGAAAAGCAGATCTACAGAAATCAGTTTGAGTAAAAATATAGATGCAAGCCCGAATAGTACATAGAGAAAAAGTGGTTTCTCAAAGTAGCATGATTTTTTGATCAGGTAGTAAAATGCTGCAATCCAGACGAAGGCAATTAGGGGCATTTCAAGATTTGATACTGCATGTTCGCATATATGATATATTTCAAATTGAAGATATACGAAGACTGATGCAAAAATTATCCAGAATAGAGTTGTTATAACACCCGGAATATCGGTGGTACCGATTACATTGTTCTTCTCCAAAACATTTGCATATTCAGCCCGGCTTTCCAGTTTTTCTTTTTTCAATATGTATGAAGCACATGCAAATGAGGCAACTGTTGTACCAAATGTAAGAATTCGTCCAAGCATATATCTCCAGTAATGTGCAAATGATGCACTACTTACAAAGTTGTCATAGAAATCAACAAATATGAGTCGTCCTATGGTTAGACCATATAGAATATAGCCAATCATTCTGAGAATATTGCATTTCAGCTTTCTGCTCATCCATATAAAGATTAAAGCCATCAATGCCCAGGCTGTTGTTATGAGCTTTCCGGATAATAGTACAGGAATTGTAAAAATTAAGAAAAATGCAGCTGTGCCGGCAAAGAATACCAATAGTTTCTTGTCTATAATCTTCTTTTTCAGAAACAGATATATTTGAAGTATAAAAAAGACAGTCAGTGAGATGGTTAAGATTGACGCATATTGCCTGTCAAAGTTACTAACTATCAGGTCATAAGCTTTGCTGAAGAATATGACTACGTTTAAAAACATGAAAATAAGCTCTATATAGGTCGATTGAATTTTGTTCAGAATGTTGTGCATAATCGGAATTAATGAGAATAGAATGAAAAACAGAGCGAAGAATGTCTGTATTATTGTCCATGTTGCGGCATCGCATTCGCCTGTTGATTCTAATGAATAGAAAAACAGTGAATATGTGAATATGAATGCAAGTGCATTGAGTATCTTCCAGTCTTTATACTTTGCAATTGCAAGAATACAGATTGTTAAAATCAGCATATATGAGTAGAATGCGAAAAGATTTACATTACCATTGTCAACAAGCAGGGGAGTAACATATCCGCCAATTACACCAAAAACTGCCGTGAGCATGGAGTTTAGGCGAACAGAAATATAACCGGCTGTTGCTGTTACAACAAGCATCAGTCCAAAGGCAAGAAGATAGGGAAATATATTATATTGTGCAAATCCTGCAAATATACCGATATATAGAAATGCTATGCCGCCGCCAAGTAACCCTTGTGCAATTGGATGATACTTTGTAAATGTGAGTCTTATACCTGCAAGAAGTAGTGCAACACCCATAAGTAGAATGCCGATAACCCTTGGTATTGGACCTAGTATAATGTAAAATAAAAAGCTTCGCATTCTAGGCAGTTTTTGCTATACTTTCTCAAAATAAAAAAAAGGAGCAAAGTATGGCACCACGTTAT
>CAYTUX010000098.1:0-8220 GCA_964441455.1 uncultured Victivallales bacterium
ACCCCAAAAAACTGCAATCGAACAACGAATAACGAACAACGATCTTTTCTCTGCGTTCTCTGCGACTCTGCGCGAGAAATTCTTTTGGTTGCCTGCCTGTGCGATGCTCGCGGGGCAGACAGGCGGCTAGGCCGCCTTAGGGTGTCTGAGCAAAACAGGTGATTGATCTAAGTTTATCTGATTTTGAGTGTTGCAAGTCCGATGATTGCACAGATTATTGATATAATCCAGAAACGAATTGTGACTTGAGTCTCGCTCCAGCCTTTCTTCTCAAAATGATGATGAATTGGAGCCATCAGGAATATTCTTTTTCCGCCTCGATATTTGTAGGATGTAACCTGAAGAATTACGCTTACACTTTCCATGACAAATACACCTCCTATTATAAGAAGAAGTAACTCTTGTTTGACTATTAGAGCAATCATTGCTATGGATCCCCCGATTGCCAAGCTGCCTGTATCACCCATGAAAACTTGAGCAGGGTGGCAGTTATACCAAAGAAATCCAAGACTTGACCCCAGCAGGGCACCACAAAAAATTGTTATTTCACCGCAACCCGGAACATATGGAACAAGCAGATAATTTGCCAGAATTGTATTTCCGGCAACATATGCAAGTACCATATATGCCATTGTTACAGATATAGTGCACCCAATTGCTAATCCATCTAATCCATCAGTTAAGTTTGCAGCATTGCTGGATGCAGTTATAACTACAGATGAAAATATAACCACAAAAACAAGTGGTAAAGCTGTAAATAGAGGATTTTTAAGGAAAGGAACCATCAGGGATCTTGCAAGATCTTTTGTTTCAGGGATTGTGTATAGGAGGAAACCAATTACAACACCCCACAGTATTTGAAAGAAGAGTTTTCTTTTAGCGGAGAGTCCTTTAGATTGTTTTCCTTTTATTTTTGTATAGTCATCAAGAAAGCCGACAGCACCCATATATATAAGAGTTGACAGGGTTAAGTATATGGGAACATTTGTTATTGGAGACCATAGCAGAGTGGAAACAACAACAGCAAAGATAATTATTACACCACCCATTGTTGGAGTTCCCTGTTTGTGACCATGAAGTTCAAAGACAGCCTTTTCGCCGTCACCATTCCTGACATATTGACCATATTTCAGCTGGTGCAGCTTTTTTATGACCCATGGGGCTATAAGAACTGTGATTATAAATGCTGTACTTGCAGCCAGTATAGCTCGCAGTGTGATATATTGAAACATTCTCAATGGTGAAAAAATATTTTGGAGTTGGTACAAGTAGTATAGCATTTTCTTTTTAATTCCTTATATATTATTTAAAATTTCTTCTAGTCTGAAGCCGCGAGAGGCTTTTAAAAAAGCATATTTACAGTTTCTGATGTGTCCATTCATAATTAATGCTGAGGCTTCCTGATTGCCGGAGCACACAATAATTTTTTCGTTTGGAAAATTATTTAATAACATTCCTTCTTTTATATATTCCGCATATTGACCAACAAGGATGATCTTATTCCAGTCAAATCTGCTGATGAATTTTCCAAGTTGTATATGTTCTTTTTGTGCAGTTTCTCCAAGTTCTAACATACCTCCCAGGATTAGGCAAGACTGTTCTTGTTTATATTGCTGTGCAAATGTTTCTATAGCCATTTTCATACTATCCGAGTTTGCATTGTAAGCGTCGTTAATATATGTAATCCCGCATTTATTGACAGTCTGCCATCTCATTCCTGTGGTTGAAAATGTTTTGAGTGCAGAACAAATTTGTTCAGTCTTTATATCGTATGAGAGTGCAGCTGCAATTGCCTGCATTGAATTTGTAATATTGTGATTACCTGGTATTGGAAGAGAGTATTCAAAAACATCGTTGTTGGGCAATTTTATTTTAATAATATTTCCAGTGATATTCTGCAGTGTAATATCCGCATCACGCTTAATAGAGACAGAGATAATATTGCTGCAGCTGCATAGACCTTTATGATAATCAAAGAATTTGTTATCTCTGTTTAATATTGCTGTTCCATCTTTATTAAGAGCTCTAAGTATTTCACCTTTTTCATCAGCAATGGCTTGTTCTGTTTTAAAATTGCCTATGTGTGCATTTCCACTGTTTGTGATAATAGAAACATCTGGTTGTAATATGCCGGATAAATATTTAATCTCTCCCGGATGATTAGTGCCAATTTCAAAAATTCCAAATTGTGATTCATCATCAAGTTGAAAGATGCTTAAAGGCAGTCCTATATCATTATTAAGGTTTCCACATGTATAAGATATTTTGTAGGTTGTCTTAAATATTGCAGCAATCATATCCTTGACTGTTGTCTTGCCGGAGCTGCCAGTGATGCCAATGATAGGGATGTCTAATTTTTTTACATAGTTTTCAGCAATATCTCCCAGTGCTTTTTTCGTGTTTTTGAGTATTAATGTGGGTATAGGTATGCTTTCTGTATCAGCTTTGCTATCTGTTATAATTACTGATGCACCTTTTTCAATTGCATTCTCAATAAAAGAGTTTCCATCAAATGTATCTCCCTTTATTGCCAGATATGCCTCACCTTGTTTAATTGTTCGAGTGTTTATTGATATTTGAGGTATCTTAATATCTCTGTCAATCGTCCAGTGACCTTTTGTCCACTTCTTAAGTTCTGCTCCTGTAAATTTATTTTTTTTCATTGTGTTTTTCTTGAATATATTTTCTTGCTACAGCTCTGTCATCAAATGGAATCACACGATTTCCAAAATCCTGATATGTTTCATGCCCTTTTCCTGCTATAAGAACGATATCTCCCGGTTTTGCAGCTTGAATAGCTTTTTTAATTGCAGTATCTCTGTCGGGTTCAATTTGTATATTTGCATTGTCTGGTATACCTTCTAAGATGTCAGCAATAATATCGTTTGGACTCTCATTTCGCGGGTTGTCGTTTGTGATAATTGTAAGTTTTGAAAATCTTGTTGCTACTTTTCCCATTTCAGCTCTTTTGCTTTTGTCTCTGTTTCCTCCGCAGCCAAATACTGTTATAATATCTTTGCCGGCAATATCTTTCAGACAGTTTAGGACATTATATAGAGCATCTTCTGTATGGGCATAATCCACAAGTATTTTGATTTTTTCTCTGTTTGCAATCTCCTCAAGTCTTCCAGGTACGTAGACACCTTTTTCAATTGCATCAATTATTGTTTTTAAGTCAATTCCCTGAACATAGGAGGCTGCAATTGCAGCCAGAACATTTAAGATGTTATATTTGCCGGTAAGATATGTTTTTACTTTGAGTTGTCTTGTTCCAACATAAAGTTGGAATGTTGATCCGCTTAAACTTATTGAGTTGACATCAGCTCTTATATCAGCATTCTCGGAAAAACCGTATGTCAGCTTGTGACATTTAACTTCACTGTCTTTAATTAATATTCGTGAATATTCATCTTCTGTATTCAGTATTGCAAAATTGTCTGGAGAAAGACTTCTTATAAAGCTTGCTTTTGTTTCAAAATATGCTTCAATGGTTTTATGGTAATTTATATGGTCAGATGTTAGATTCGTGAATATTCCAACATTAAAGTTTATACCTGCAATACGTTTTTGATCTATTGAGTGTGAGGAAACCTCCATAACTGCAATATCGCACTCATTATTGACCATTTCGCTTAGAAGACTCTGAGAATAAATTGAATTTGGTGTGGTTCTATCTGCTGGAATATTTCGTGCACCGGTTTCATAACTGACAGTACCAATCATTCCGGTTTTTTTCCCTGCATATTGGAAGATTGATCTAATCAGATAGGCTGTTGTTGTTTTTCCGTTTGTTCCTGTTATACCTATTACAGGTATTTTTGAGGAAGGGTTATTGTAAAAGTTGGAACTTATTATTCCTGCAGCATGGTGAGCATCTTTAACCTGTATGAATGTTGCCTTTGATGATTGAGGGTGTTTGTCATGCTCTGATACTATAACAGAAGCTCCATGCTCTATGGCATCGTCAACATATTGCCAACCATCATCCTTGGTGCCCGGAATTGCTATAAAAACGAAGTTTTGTCTAATCTGCTGTGAATTAATTTTAACTCCGCTAATCTGATGTTTCATGGAGCCATGTATTATTTTATAGTCTAAATTGTCAAATAATTGTTCTAGTTTCATTAATAATCTCTCATTCTATTTTTCACATTCTCTGAAGGTATCTCTAAATATTTTGCAACAGCTTCTGCTATTCTGCTAAAAGCAGGAGCGGCAGCCGTTCCTCCATAGTGTTTCGGACGTGGAGGTTCATCGACAACAACTATTATTGAAACAACTGGCTCATCTGACGGTATAAAACCTGCAAATGAAGATACAAATTTAGTTTGTGAATATGAACCGTTAATAAATTTCTGAGCTGTTCCTGTTTTTCCTGCCACTTTATATCCTTTCACAGCAGCACGTCTTGCTGTTCCCTCTTCTGTAGGCACTTCCGCCAGTATAGATTTCATAGTTTCTGAAGTCTCTTTTTTTATAGGCGTATTCACAACCTTAGGGATAAATATACCTTTTGTAACGCCATCATAGGTTGTTATCCCTTTTACAATGTATGGACGCATCAGTTTTCCGCCATTTGCAATTGCAGAAAAGGCGCCAATCATCTGTATTGGAGTTGTACTGATTTCATGTCCCATAGCAATTCGTGTGGGACTTAGTTTAGACCATATCTGCAGATCGTTGAAAATACCAATTTGTTCATTTGGCAAGTCAATATCACTTTTTTCTCCAAATCCAAAAGCCTCAATGTATCGATAGAATGTTGGATCTCCGAGCAGAAGGGCAACTTTTGCCGCCATTATGTTGCTGGACTTTTTAATACCTTCGCGCACAGTCAATATTCCGTATGGATGACTGTCATTAAGTGGCTTTCCAAATTTATACCACAATCCATCTTCACAGTCAAATTTGGTGTCTTCATTAATAATCTCTTCGTTTAAGGCTGCCGAAAAAGTTATTGCTTTGAATGTCGACCCTGGTTCGTATTGGGTAAATACTGCTGAATTTACTCCTGTTTCCTCATTAAATGTTGCGTTCTGGTTCGGATTAAATGCAGGACGTGATGCCATTGCAAGAATTTCTCCTGTTTTCACATCCTGAACAATAACAGTTGCAGCTTTCGGTTTTATATCTTCCATTAATTCGTCTAAGTTGTTTTCAACAATGTATTGGATGTATAAATCTATTGTAAGATATACATTACAACCATTGGTTGCAACCTGAATGTATTCTCTTCTCGATCTTAACTCTGAGTTTCCTAAAGCATTATATGTTCTTTTTGATAAACCGTCAGATTGTTTCAAGTATTTGTTGTATCCGCTTTCAACACCTTTGTAGGGTTGTCCCTTTGAATTTAAAAATCCCAAAATATGACACGCCAATTCGTTGTTAGGGTAAAAACGAACTTCTCTGCTTGAAAAGTAAAACCCCGGTATCTTATGTTTTTTTATGTATGTACTTAAAGCCTCTGCCTGCTCTTGAGAACAATCTGTTTTTAGAAGAGTATGTTTAATTATCGAAGTCGAGTTGTTTAGCTTTTTATAAACAATTTCGGGATCCAAATCAAGTATAGAAGCAAGACTTCTTGCAATATCAGCAATATGTTTGTGACCGATAAATTTCTGAGGATTAATATATGGAATTAAAACTATATTATTATCTTTAATAATCTTTTCAACAGCAGCTCCATCAATATTCATCTTTGCAATTTGATCGGCTTGTTCTTGAGAACAGCTTGATTTTAGTCTTGAGTAATAAACATCACGATTTTCAGTCTTTAACTTGATATAAACTTCATCAACAGGTAAATCAATAATTTCTGCAATATCTGATGCAGTCTCTATTAGATTTGTGCTTTTGTTTCGTATTAAGAAAGGGTTGATATTGACCGCTTCTCTAGAGACATTCATAGCAAGCGGCTTGCCGGTACGATCAAAAATTCTCCCGCGAATTGCCTCCTCTCGGACAATTCTTTTCACGACTCTCTCTTTGATTTTGTCAGTATTCCCCATGTGAAGCTGAAATAGTCGAAAAACCAGGCATGAAAAGATGCCGGTTGAAATTATTAAGAGTGCTATAATCCAAATCTTAGCAGTCTTGTTTGTCATCTTTACCTGTTTTCTTATCTATCGTCTTTGGTCATGGCGTATTTAGTACTGAATATAGGATTAATGTCCAGACTTACAATTTGTTCGCTTTCAATCGATTGCAGATGTATTCCCTCTCTAGCTAAACGACGCTTGACATTTTCACATGTTTTTAGTTTTGCCCACTTTGCCTGCTCATCCAAGAATCTTTTTTGATAACCGTCTTTCTCCTGTTCCAAAAGGATAATCTCTCTGTTTACTTTGTCACATTTGTAGTTAACTCCAATGTAGGAGAGTGCAGTGATAATAGCAACTAGTATTAAACCACCGATCATACAGTATGTATGAGATATTTTCACTTGTTCTTTTACTCTTCGTTTTGTCATAATTTACCTCTTTTCAATAACCCTGAGCTTGGCAGATCGAGAACGAGGATTTTCCTCAAGTTCTTGAGCCTGGGCAATTATAGGCTTTTTGTTTATAAAATTTACTCTTGGAGTTTTGCCTTGCCAACGGCTTCCTCCTGCCTGCAGGGATATTTCCTTGCCGACATGTTCCTTAAAAAAGTTCTTAACCAATCTGTCTTCCAAACTATGGAATGTGATAACAGCCAACCTTCCTTCCGGCTTCAGTAAGTTTAATGCTCCCGTAAGACCATTCGATAAGGCATCCAACTCTCCGTTCACTTCCATTCTCAATGCTTGAAAAGTTTTTGTTGCAGGATGTTTTTTCCTTCCTTTTCTTCCACCTAGTGTACGTTCAACTAAATCTGCCAGTTTATCTGTGGTGTCAATGTTTCCATTGTCCCGCTCTCGAACAATTGCCGTTGCAATTCTTCTGCTTGCTCTCTCTTCGCCAAACTTAAATATAATATCTGCTAATTCTTTTTGACTGTAAGTGTTGACAATGTCTTTTGCCGAAATCTCCTGACTTTTATCCATTCTCATGTCCAGAGGTCCCGGTTTCATAAAACTGAACCCGCGTTCAGCTTCGTCGAGCTGGTTGGATGAAACACCAATATCAAGTAGTATTCCGTCAAACATCTTTAACCCTGTTTGTTTAACTAACTCTTCACAATCTCCATAGTTTCCGTGTAAAAGCCTAAACTTTCCTTCAAAATCTTTTAAATTCACAGCAGCTCTCTCAAGAGCTTCTTCATCTCTGTCAATGCCGACTAGAAACCCTCCGTCCAGCTGCTCTATAATCTTTTTAGAGTGTCCGGCAGAACCAATTGTTCCATCCAGATATATTCCGGCAGGTTTAATTGCTAATGATTCTATTGTCTCTTCCAAAAGAACCGGTAAATGCATATTAAACTCCACTTTCTAAATACCAAGTTTGGATAAAGATTCTTCCAATGAAGGTGCTTCTTCTTCTCTCAACTTAGCAAGTAATTCCGGATTCCATAATTCAAAACAATTTAATGTTCCTACAAAGATAACATCATCAACTAAATCAGCCAGCTGCAAAAGTTTATCTTTTATTCTTATTCTTCCCTGACTGTCCCATTTTGTACGTTGTGAATTTTCTGCAATAACACGCGCATAATTATTCATTTCCGCATCAGCTAGCTTTATATTCAGCAGTTTACTAAGTCGGGCATCCATTTCCTGCCCGGTAAAAATCCGCAAACAACCCTTTTGGGTGTTGGGCAGAATGAATACTTCTTTGCTTTCCCCAATATATTCACGCCATTCTGACGGTATTGTCAGACGCTTCTTTGGGTCTAGCGAGTGCTTGTAATCGGATGTAAATACACCCTTTACTATTAAATTGTTCATATCTGTTCCGGATTCAGACATAACATTAATTCCTTTATTGACATTCTTTGACACGATTAAACACCTTTCCCCACCAAAAGTCAAATGCTTTTTTCATTTTTTTTCATTTTTTTTCAAAAAAGCTGATATGTTGAAGAAAATCAGTGGTAAATGCAGAATATTTGGGAGTTTTTCATCATTTATTTGTAAACCACCGAAAGGTATATAAAATCGGGAGCAGGAGTTTCATTCGAGATTAAAAAGATTGTTTGAAGAATAATTTCAGAACTCTTGACTTAGTGGAAGTCCAAGTGTCCCCTTTTCATGAATTGCCTCTATTCGTGAGGGTGATACACTAATTGTAGGCTTGTTGT
>CAYTUX010000099.1:0-4356 GCA_964441455.1 uncultured Victivallales bacterium
CATTCCTATATTTTAGGTGTCATACATTATGAGGCAACCATAAAGTTATGTTCTTAATATAAATACTGTTTCGGTGTCTTTTTTTATGAGGAAGATCGCAGGTTTTTTTTATTTTTCTTGATGTTGGAGTTGTTTAATGTTAAGCTTATAAAATAAAATAAATTTTGAATAGTTGAGAAAGAATAGATGATAGAGAGACAAGAGATTGAAAAAGTATATTTAAAAAATGAGAAAGAGTATCTTGATGGACTTTTTGATTTTTTAAGAATTGAAAGTGTAAGCAATGATTACAGCAAATGGGATGAATGCAGGGATTGTGCAGACTGGCTGTTTGGCTATCTTTGCGGTATTGGTTTGGATGCCCAGATTATAGAGACAAAGGAAGTTCCTTCGGTGTTTGCTGAATTCAAGGGAGATGACTCATTGCCTACTATTCTTTTTTATGGTCATTATGATGTTATGCCTGTTGAACCTATTGAGCTTTGGAACACAAATCCATTTGAGCCGGTAATTAAGGATGGCAGGATTTTTGCTCGCGGAGTTTCGGATGATAAAGGGCAGGTATTTTCGTTTTTAAAGGGCATTGAGTATTTAAAGAAAAATAATTTGCTGCGTAACAGCGTTAAAGTTCTATTAGATGGCAGTGAGGAGAACGCAAGCGTTGGACTTACATCTAAACTAAGAAACCTCAAAGAGCTTTTACAAGCAGATATTCTTATGGTTGCAGATACTTCTGTGACATCCTCCGGTGATCCTGCAATTGTTATGGGTTTGCGTGGTATGGCTTCCTGCACAATTAAGATGTATGGTGCAGATCATGATCTTCATTCAGGAATGCATGGTGGAGTTGCGGTAAATCCGGCAGAAGAGCTATGCAGGCTTATTTCAAGTTTTTATAATTCTGACGGAACTCTTGCAATTGAGGGCTTTTATGATAATATAGTTGAATCAAGTCAAGAAGAACTGTTTTTTGCCAGGGACAGTAATGAGGTTGACAGGGAAAAATATAAGTCCAGTTATGGTATTTATCCTGATGGAGGAGAAAAAGGGCGACTGCAGTCAGAACGAATTGGTTTTCGACCTAACTTGTGTGTGAACGGAATAATTTCAGGATACACCGGAGATGGATCAAAAACTATTATTCCGGCTGAGGCAATGGCAAAAGTCTCAATCAGGTTGGTTCCGGGGCAGGATCCTGTTGATATATTACAGAAAGTTGAAAGACATATTCTGGCAAATGCAAATTCAGTTTTACGGACAGAAGTGGTTGAGAAAATTGGAACAGGGATTGGTTTTCGTCTGGATATGGATTGCGAGCCGGTTAAAGCTGCAAGGGGAGTATTGAAGGAAATAACGGGAAGAGATGCCAAGTTTTTATGGGAAGGTGCATCTATACCAATAATATCATTACTACAGGAAATTACGGGTGCGGATCCGTTATTGGTTGGTTTTTCAACTGATGAGGATAAGATTCATGCACCCAATGAATCCTTTCCTGTTGAGTCATTTAAAAATGGGTTTATGTATACCTGCATGTTTTTAGGATGAAGAAGAAACGAGTTAAGAGATAAGAGCGAATAGTTAAGAAAAAGGTTCTGTCAGAAGTTTTATGAAAGAATATGAAAACAAGAAGTTTTCTAATGCGGACGCCGGGGACGTATTAGCTCCTGCCCTGTTTAGGGGAGGTGTCCGAGGAACGAGGACGGAGGGGTTCTTCCTCCCGTGTGAACCTTGCAGATTAATGTTAGATTGCAGCTTTAACAGGGAGGGTCATCGTCCCCGATGACCGAAATAAAACAAAAAACATAGGGATAAGACAGCTAGCTTTGCTAGTCCCGCAAGGCGGGATCTGTATCCCATTGATTTAAAACAAAATAGGGCTGCTAAGAGTACAAAACTTTTGACAGAACCAAGAAAAAAAGAGAGAAATTTATAGAAATGAAAAATTTAAAACAAGAGATTACATCTCTATTTAAAGGTAATGCAGATGTTGTGTTATCCTATACAGACATCACAACGGCACTAAAGATTGGCGGGAAAGACAGGAAGAGATTACGAAAAGTTTTAGGAGAGCTTGCGTATGACGGCGATTTAAGGTTGCAGGATGGTCATCTTTATGGTCTGCCGAGTCAGGATTTATTGGTTAAAGGTAGATTAGAAATAATGAGGTCAGGCAATGGACTTGTTGCAAATGGTGCAGACAAGGTTTTTGTCAGCAAGCATGATATGGGAATTGCACTGCCGAAAGATACAGTACTTGTGCAAATGTATCCTGGAACAATTGATAGTCCTAAAGGTGCAGAGGGGCGTGTTATAATTGTTGAAGAACGTAACCGTCATGATATTGTCGGGACTTTTAAGAGAGACGGCAATCGTAATATTGTAATTCCTCTTAATGAAGGATATACAGTTGATTTCACAGTTATAGAAGATAAGGGAGCGGTTGATGAGGATAGGGTTTTGATTAGGCTGATATCCTGGGAAAATGAAAAGGTTAACCCACTTGCAGAAATTGTTGATGTTTTGGGCAAGTCTACAAATCCATCTTTAGATACTACTGTTATTATCAAGGAGTATGAACTACCGGAGGAATTTCCTCAAGATGTTCTTGCCGAAGCAGAAAGTGTTTCAGCTCTGATGGATGAGCCGGGTAAACGTCTGGATTGGACCAAAGAATTAACAGTAACAATTGATCCTGTAACCGCTAGAGATTTTGATGATGCTCTGTCGTTACATAAGGATGAAAATGGTAACAGAGTATTAGGAGTTCATATTGCAGATGTCAGTCATTTTGTTCGTCCGCAAAGCGCACTTGATCAGGAAGCATTTCTTCGAGGCAACAGCACTTATCTTGTTGATAAAGTTATACCTATGTTGCCGGAGCAACTTTCAAATGGTGTTTGCAGTCTGAACCCTGATGTTGAAAGGCTGGCATTTTCCGTATTTATTACATTGGATCAAAATGCTGATGTTCTTGATTCAGTTTTTGCAAAAACAGTTATTAAATCAGATAGGCGGTTAACCTATGAGAAGGCATTGGATATTCTCGAAAATCGTGCCGGAAAGTCAGAAAAAGCTGCAATAAAAAAACTGGTTTGTGATTTAAGCAAGATGTCTCAACAGGTTCGAAAAAACAGATTTGCAAAATTTGCACTTAATTTAGAAATTCCGGAAGTAGAGATGCAGATAAATGAAAAAGGTTTAATGACCGGTTTTCATATTGTCCCAAATGACATATCGCATCAGCTTGTTGAAGAAGCAATGATTCTTGCAAACGAATGTGTTGCAAAAAAACTGCATGTTCAGAATTGTCCTTCTATAGCACGACTGCATGAGCCGCCCGATGAAGAAAAGTTGACAGATTTAACAGAGCAGTTACTGTTCTTCGGATATTCCCCGGGTGATTTGAGTAATCAGAAGAACCTTTCAAAATTTCTTGATAGTGTCAAAGACGATCCATTTTTTCATCATATTGGTCTGGCAGTTTTAAAGAGCATGAACAGAGCTGTGTATTCAGCAGAGGATACAGGTCATTATGGACTTGCCAAGAAATTTTATCAGCATTTCACATCTCCAATCAGGAGATATCCGGACTTGATTGCACATAGGCAACTGGCAGCTATTTTGTTGAAAGAGAAAGGTGCAGTTAAGGCTGCCGGCGGAGCAATTTACAAGAAAAAGGAGCTTTCAGCTATTGCGATTGCGGCAACAAATAGTGAGTTTATATCTGCAGATGCAGAAAAGGCACTACTTGAAATCAAGAAATACAGATATTTGGATGAGGCAATGAAAGCTGCGGAGCCTAAACCATTTGATGCTGTAGTTGTCAAAGTTGTTGCATTCGGAATGTTTGTTGAGATACCCGATTTAATGCTGCAGGGGTTAATTCATGTCTCTGAAGTTTCGGATTCTTATGCAAGATACAGCCGAACCCGTCAGACTTTAAGTGATGGCAAAAAAACTTATAAGATGGGTGATAAAGTTAAGGTTGTTCCGGTTAAGGTTGACTTCAATGACCGTAAGATTGACTTTAATCTGGCGGATTGAATTAAATAAGGAAATGGCAGGGATACCCCTCCGTCCTCGCAAGCTCGGACACCTCCCCTAAACAGGGGAGGAGCACTTTGGGTCTGAAAGAGGTGGTGAGGGGAAGGAGATGGGACGGATGGGACTGATGGGACGTATGTGTTGGGGGTGAGGGGGAGAAAACGAAGATTCCGCCGGGGCAGAATAGGAAGGGTAAGGAAAAAGGAAGATAAGGAAGGAGGAAGAGGAAAAGGTGAGAACGTCGAACATCGAACGTTCAACATCCAATGATGAATGAAGAACCCCTCCGTCACGCTTCGCGCGACACCT
>CAYTUX010000100.1:0-3920 GCA_964441455.1 uncultured Victivallales bacterium
TACAAGACAATATTAGTCTGCACATCGGGAGGGTTGCCCAGCTATTAACTTTACATTGGAGTTTTATATAGGATTGTTTTTCTGATCTGTTAGTAGCTGGGCCGCCGACCGAAAAGTGCATTTAACCGGAAAAACAGGGAAAATTTTCATTTAAAATTCTTTAATGTTGACAAATTCACATATTTTGTTATCTTGTTAAAAGTTTTATTAAATTATTTGTAGAATTTAAGTCTTCAATGATTTTTAATATAACTTTTTATTATTAACATTATAATTCGGAGTCAAACGGAAGTTATGAAACTACCAAACACAGTAAAACTAATGGGGGCAGTTGTTATAGTATTAACATTTGCTGCTGACACAGTAAACGCTGCAGGATTTGCAGTGATGGAACAAGGCAGTAAGTCACTTGGAACTGCAACAGCGGGAGCAACAGCTTCACATAACGCAGAAACAGTGTTCTTCAATCCTGCGGGTATGACAGCAATTACAGCACCGACAATTGAAATTGGAGCAGCAGCAGTAATGCCGTCATTTAAATTTGATAATAAAGGATCCACATTTGGAACAAAGGATAATCCAATGCCGATGCCTCCTTTAACAGGTTCTGAACCTGATGCAGGAAAAACAGCTATTGTGCCTAACCTTTATTATATTCAACCGTTATGTGAAACGTTAACAGTTGGTTTATCTTTCAATGCTCCGTTTGGACTTGAAACAAGATATTCAGATGACTGGGTAGGCCGTTATGCCGGTATTAAGTCAGACGTAAGAACGATGCAATTTACACCAACTCTTGCTTGGAAAATTAACGATCAGTTTTCAATTGGTGGTGGAATATCAATCAGCAGAATTGATGCAACACTAACAAGTGCAATTGATTTTGGTGGTATTCTTGCTTCATATGGCGCAGATACAATTCCCGGAATGATGGATGGAAAAGTAAGTCTTGAAGGCGATGACATCGGTTATGGTTTTAACATTGGTTTTATGTATAATGTTTCTGAAAACACAAGAATTGGTATTAATTATCGCTCTGAAGTTGAGTACAAACTAGATGGAGATGCTAAGTTTACAACTCCACCGGCAGTAGCTTCAATAGCTCCTTTATTCACAGACACAGGAATTTCTGCAAAAATAACAACACCGGACGTTGCTTCAATTGGAGCATATCATAAGTTTAATGATCTTTTTGCTCTGATGGCTGATGTAACATGGACTGGCTGGAGTGATTTTAAAGAGTTAAGAGTTGTTTATGATAATCCTGCTCAACCTGATTCTGTTACTGTTGAGAATTGGGATGATGCATTCAGATACGCTTTAGGTGGCGAATTTTATGTATCAGATGAGTGGACGCTTAGAGTTGGTGGTGCATATGATGAAAGTCCAATTCCTGAAGAACACAGAACTGTACGTATACCAGGAACAGACAGGATTTGGGGAGCACTTGGATGCTCATACATGCCAAATGAAAAATGGTCGATTGATCTTGCTTATATGCATGTATTCTTCTTGGATGACCCTGAAATCGGCGAACAGACACCTACTGCATACATCTCTGGAGATTACAGCGGATCTGCTGAAGTAGTCAGTATTTCATGCTCATATACATTCTAATAAGAACATAAATATGAATCAAAAAAACCCGGCGTAAAACCGGGTTTTTTTGTGTCCTTAGTTTTAGCGGACGCCGATCCGTCCACCAATATGCAGGGGCGATGATAATTGCAGAGTGAATTGTTTTCTTGATGGCTGGGCTCCCTACTGGCAATATAATATTAAACTGCACAACGGGAGGGGTAGGTGCACCCGCTGACCTGAAGAGCATACAACCAAAAAAATCAAGGTTTGTGCCCCAAATAAAAATTTAAATCTTGTCAATATTATTAAAGCAGTCTAAAATACAAAACATTAAAAGCCAATTAGATTTGAGGCTATTGTTGAGCCAATTTCAGAAGTCCGTTCCCTGCTGGAAACGGCTACAGTTGTGGACAGAAAAATCAACGTTTTTGGGACATTTAACATCTGTAGCCGAGGTCAGCAGACCTCGGAAATTAGACTTTTGAAAGAGGCTCTGTTGTTAACAATTTAATAAAGTATATAATGCTAAAGTCCTTAAAAATTAAAAATATTGCAATTGTTGAAGATATAACGGTAAACTTTGATACAGGTCTAAATATAATAACGGGAGAAACAGGAGCAGGAAAATCTGTAATAACAGGTTCTTTAAACCTTATTTTGGGCATGCGTGCTGATAAATCAATGATACGAACCGGTGAAACAAAATGCACCGTTGAAGCAACATTTAAATTAGAACCAAACTCACCCATTTTTAATATTCTTGATGACTCCGGTATAGATGTGGACGATAACCTGCTGGTAATCAGGCGTGTTATATCGAAAACTGACACAAAAAATATTATTAATGATTTCTCCACCTCGTTGAACACACTTAAAGATATTGGTGATTGTTTAATTGATATGCATGGAGCACACGACCATCAATCTCTTCTCTCTCCTGCATTTCAGCTTGAAATAACAGACTCATATGCACATGTGGAATCTGAAAAAGAAAATTATCAGAAGATATATGTTGAATTGGAAGAGCTTAAATCCACGAAATTCAGATCTTTTGGTGATGAAAAGGAAAAAGCAAGGAGAATTGATATGCTCTCCTTTCAAGTTTCAGAGATTTTTGATGCGCAATTACTTGAAGATGAAGAAGAAGAACTTGAACACGAACTGTCTATTGCAACAAACGCCCAGCAGATTTTTGACTTATCAAACGGAATTCAACAGGCTTTGACGGAAGATGATTCCTGTGCTTTTAACTCTCTTTCTGCCGCGCGAAGAATGTTAAAAGAGTTAGTTGATCTTTCCGGCGAAAACCAGGAGCTTCTTGATGAGATAAACTCTGCCGCAATACAAGCACAGGAAATATCATCATCAATAGCAGACTTTCAGAACAAAACTAATGTTGATCCCGAACATATAATGCAATTAGAGACACGCCTGAGCCTCATATACTCACTTAAACGAAAATATGGCGCAACTGTACAAGATGTTATTGCCTTCGGAAACAGAGCCAACGAAGAGCTTCAGGAGCTTCTTTCAATGGACAAGCGTATAGAAGAGCTTAATCTTAAAATAAAAGAAAAAGAGAAAGAGTTAAATGTTTTTGCAAAAGATTTAAGTAAAAAAAGAAAATCAGCAATATTGAAACTTGAGAAAGAGATAACAGCAGAGGTTCAGGATCTCGGATTTAATAGTGGTTTAATAAAAATTAGCCAGACAGAGATTTCTCCAACAAAAACCGGCATAGACTCAATCGATTTTTCTTTTGCTCCAAATCCGGGAGAAGATATCAGGTCATTAAAAGCAATTGCCTCAAGCGGGGAAATTTCGCGGGTTATGCTTGCAATTAAAACTGTTCTTTCGGAGCATGATCAGATACCAACACTTGTATTTGACGAAATAGATGCAAATGTTGGAGGAGAAATTGGTAATGCTGTCGGAGATAAGCTTAAAAACATATCCAAAAACAGGCAGATATTATGCATTACTCACCTGCCACAGGTAGCAGTTGCCGGCGACCACCATTTTGTTGTTGAAAAATATGTTTCTAACAATAGAACACAAACATCAATTAGAAAACTATCTGATAATTCCAAAAAAGATGAAATTTCGAGGATGCTTGGCGGTAAAAAATTCACATCAATTTTAGAAGAATCAAAAAAAATCTGAAATTTTTAGAATATTTCTGTGCTTTAGTGAGCATACATAAAATCCGTTAAATTCTATCCCGCCATCACTTTGTAGTAACCTGAAAGTCGGATAAAACGTACACTATTTCTAAAGCACTCCAAGATACTTCAAGAACAACCGATCGCGAGCTACTGATTCAGTTGACCATCTGTAGT
>CAYTUX010000101.1:0-6135 GCA_964441455.1 uncultured Victivallales bacterium
TTTTCAACTTTATCACCCAAAATGGCAAAAAACAAAAAGTCAATCCCTAATTCTATTGATACAAACAGATGTTTATCCTCTCAACCAGAAATCTAAGGTTTTTATGGTTGATTTATTTCTCGGTTTATGTTCAGGCTAACTTTTTAATCCCGCAAAGCGGGATAAAGTCCGTTCTGCGAACGGAAATATATTTTCCCATACAATTTTTCACAGAACTTAGAGCTTGGTATTATAGATATTTAATTTATAAGATGGAACCTCTTTTTTTCTTTAGACACACAAATTGGGACGGTCTCCTTGTCCTGCGTGAGTACACGCACAGGCAGGCAACCAAAAGAAGTCATCCACAGATTTCGCAGATTAAGAAAGTAATAAAAACATAAAAAGTTGGTAGTTGATTATTTATTTCCAATATCTTACAAAACGAAAAATCAATAGTCAACTGTTCCCGTTTTTGAAAGCAATTCGATGAAATCGAACAGGGATTTTTCATAATGCTTGTTACCCCGCCATCAGCAAAACTATAGCCGTAAATATATAAGAAGTTTCTTTAATGCTAATGGCGGGGGATAAAAGCAATTATAAAAAGACCATTGTTTCAACTCGTTGGAATGCTTTCAAAAACAATCCGTGGCTATCGGTGTTCATCGGTGGCTAACCTCTTCTTAATTTATTTTTTTCTTTGTGTCTTTTGTCACTTCACTGCGTTCCGTTGTTCCAGCAAATCCCGCAAGGCGAGATTCTCACTCCCTGCGGTCGTGTGCCTTGTAGACCATTCCCCAGCCCTCACTTTGAATCTCTTAAAATTCAAAGTAAGGGCGGGGTCATTGCTTCACCCTATTATTTATCTTTAATGGTTGAAGCCTCTGCACGAGAATCTCTTTTGGTTGCCTGCCTGTTCGCCCTAAGATTTTTTCCCAAAAGTAAAAGTGCAAAAAAAAGCACCAGCCGGGAGGCTGGTGCTCAAGGAGAGGTATATGAAAAACGTTTGATCTGCATTTTGCTGTTACAAGGGAGGAGGACCCTTCTAACGTAGGTGCAAAATACTCACAAACTTTATTCTGTATTTAACTAACTATGCTAATATATAAGCAATAGGTGTGCCAACTTTTTAAAAATAAAATAAAAAATATCTCATTTAATTTTAAGTATTTGTAAATAAACACTTTATGCGACTTTAAACAAAATATAATAAATTAACAACCTTTTTCTTAATGAAAAAAGAGCTCTTTTTTTATCAAAAAATGTCATTCTTGTTTGTCACTTTCTAAAAAATGATAAATATTGTGATTCAAATCATGTTGTTAAATGTCTTATGAATAAATATTGTATGATGTGAATTTATATGGATTTGAGCAACTCTTTTAAAGTTTTGCCCGGGGTGCCGTTTTTCATGAGAGTTTCGCCTATCAGGAACGCATCTGCACCGGCGGATAAAAGAATCCGAATGTCGTCACCAGTCTTAACACCGCTTTCGGCAACCTTGACATATGAGTCAGGAATTTCAGAAATTATCTCTTTTGTAACATTAAGATCAACTTTGAAGTTGTGTAGATTTCTGCTGTTTACCCCTATCACTTCAGCACCGGAGTCCATAACCATATCAAGCTCTTCAAAATTGTGAACCTCTGTTAAAACATATAATCCTATTTTTTTTGCATATTCATAAAGGCTTGTGTAAGTTTCTTTTTCAAGAGCTGCTGCAATCAGCAGAATAGCATCTGCACCAATTAGTTTTGCTTCTGCAATCTGATATGGGTCGACAATAAAGTCTTTTCGAAGAATAGGAATGGAAACACTTGCTTTAGCTTGCTTGAGATTATGTATTGACCCCTTGAAGTAGTGTTCTTCGGTCAGAACAGAAAGAGCCGCTGCACCTCCTTTTTCAAGTTCAAGTGCAAATTTTGCAGGATCAAGATCTGGACAGATCATACCTTTTGATGGGGAGGCCTTTTTGATTTCAGCAATGATCCTTGCTTTTTCATCGGTTCTCTTTAATGCCTCAACAAAATTCACACATTCCCTGTTATCGGCAACCAGCTGTATCGCAAGCTCATTGAGGGAGACGCACTTTTTTGTTTCAACTAAATCCTGCTTTTTTGTCTCTATTATCTCTTCTAAAATCGTCATATGTTTTATCTTTTTATCTTTAACTGTTTGTTTTTTTTAAGATTTGCCCTGCAAACAAATTAGCTTTGTTCAGAATTTGCTTCGCAAGGAATCGGTTTCGCCTAGGAAACAGGAATCTATATCCTTCCTCTCTTCCATCCTTCCTAACCTTCCACCTTCCTCACTTTCCTTTTTCCTTACCTTCCTCTCTGCATCCCTTCCTTTTAGTGTAAAGAAGGAACTGCTTCGCAAGGAATCGGCTCCGCCTAGGAAACAGGAATCTATATCCTTCCTCACTTTCCTCCTTCCTCACCATCCTCTCTTCCAGCCTTCCTAACCTTCCTTTTTCCTGATCCTTCCTTCTTTTACTGACTGTTTTCAATCAGCTTCTCTAACTTTTCAAATGCCTTTCCGCTTTCAATTGACTCTTTTGCAAGTTCTATACCACTAGCGAAGTCATCAGCTTTTTCTCCCGCAACAATGGCGGCGGCGGCATTCAGCATAACAATATCCTTTGGTGCACCGGTAATTGTTCCATCAAGAATTCCCTTTAAGATTGCAGCATTTTCATGAACATCGCCACCTTTGATATCTTCAGGCATAGATAGTTCTATATACTCTTGAGGATCAAATTCATATGTTTTTATATTTCCATCTCTAAGCTCAGAAACTCTAGTTGTTGTGGTTGAGGTGATTTCATCCAGACAGTCGTGGCCATGAACAACGAATGCACGTCTTGTTCCAAGTGACTTTAGGGCTATTGCAAACATCTCTGTCAGTTCCGGGGCAAAAACACCAAGTACCTGACCGGTTGCAGCGGCAGGATTTGTCAATGGACCAAGCATGTTGAAGATTGTTCTTATACCAAGCCCTTTTCTTACGCCCATAACATTTTTCATTGCAGGATGCATACATGGAGCAAACAGAAATCCAATGCCAAACTCTTGAATACACTCTTCCATAACATAAGCAGGTGCATCAATCTTTACACCTAATGCTTCAAGAACATCTGCCGACCCGCACTTACTTGACACAGACCGATTGCCATGTTTGGCAACGCAGACTCCAGCTCCTGCGGCAACAAATGCAGTTGCTGTTGAAATGTTAAATGTGCCGGCCTTGTCACCACCTGTTCCGCATGTGTCAATCACGCTTTGAGCTCCGGCGTCAATAAAAGTTGCATGTCTACGCATAACAGAGGCAGCCGCACCAACTTCTTCGGCAGTTTCTCCCTTCATACGAAGAGCAGTCAAAAATGATGACATTTGAATTTCTGTCGCTTCTCCACTCATTATGGAATTCATCGCAACTTTCATTTCGTCTTTACTTAGATTCTCTTTTAAAAGCAATTTTTCAATATATTTTATCATTTTATTCTCCTTAATTTGTATTTCAAAAGTGTACTGTTCACATCGTATAGCAAACAGAAAATTGCTCACTGTGTGATCCATCCGCTATTCATCGTTGAACGTTGAGTGTTCGATGTTGGACGTTCTTATCCAACGCCTAGCTCTTCTTCTCTCTTAACTCAGTGAACATCGTGAATCCTCTTAATCCTTAGTTGTCTCTGTAATATTTCTATCTGTGAAAATATGCGTAATCTGCGGATAAAACTTTTTTTTACTCCTAATGGCTTGCATTACCATCCAAAAAGTTTGCAAGAATTCTTTTTCCGGTACGGGTTAATATTGATTCAGGGTGAAACTGAATTCCATAAATCGGATACTCCTTGTGCACAACACCCATAATCTCACCATCATCTGTTTCCGCAACAATCTCAATACATTCAGGAAGACTTTCTCTTTCAATCACCAGTGAGTGATATCTTGTTGCGTCAAAACCGGGGCGTATATTCTTAAAAACACCTTCACCATGATGTTGAATTTTTGAAGTCTTACCATGCATAATGCTCTTTGCATGAATAATGTTGCCTCCAAAGGCTTCTCCAATGACCTGGTGACCAAGACAAACTCCCAGAATTGGAATCTTCCCGGCGGCTTCTTGTATCAAATCAATTGAAATTCCTGCTTCTGAAGGTCCACCCGGTCCGGGAGATATTACAATATGATCCGGATTCATTGCCAGAACTTCTTCAACTGTTATTTCATCATTTCTGAAAACTTTTACATCTTGTTTCAAATCATAAAAATATTGAACAAGATTATAGGTAAAAGAGTCGTAATTATCAATCATCACTAACATAATATTTTCCTCGTTTTCTTAAATTTTCAGACCGTTTGCAGCCATTTCAAGAGCTTTAACCATACCCTTGGCTTTATGACACGTCTCTTCAAATTCTTTTTGCGGTATTGAGTCATATACAATACCTGCACCGGCTTGTACTGCAACCTTGTCTCCATCAATCTCAACAGTTCTGATTGTTATTGCAAGATCCATATTATCATCATATCCAATATACCCGACAGCACCACCATATGCCCCGCGTGTTGTTGTCTCCAAATCATTAATAATCTCCATGGCTCTGATTTTAGGAGCACCTGAAAGTGTTCCGGCTGGAAAAACTGCCTTTATCAGGTCAAGCGAGTCAAACTCATTTTTCAGTTCAGCTTGAACCGTTGAAACAATATGCATTACATGAGAATATTTTTCTATGGACATAAAATCTTTAATCTGTACACTTCCCGGCATTGCAATTCTGCCAAGATCATTTCTGCCGAGGTCAACAAGCATGACATGCTCCGCCTTTTCCTTTTCATCCTTAAGCAGATCATCAGCAAGTTCTCTGTCTTCCTGTTCTGTTGCACCTCTCGGGCGGGTACCGGCAATTGGTCTTACCAGTGCAGATGTTCCGGTTCTGCGAACCATTACCTCCGGCGATGAGCCCGCAAGAATTTTATCATCCAGCTTTACCATAAAAGTGTATGGAGAAGGATTTATCAGTCTTAGTGCTCTATAAATATTTAAAGCTGATGCTGTACGTTTTGCTGAAAACCTTTGAGATAGAACAACCTGTATAATATCGCCGTCAATAATATGTTCCTTTGCTGTTCTGACCATATCGCAAAATTGCTCCTGTGTCATGTTAGACTCCATCTCAATAGGGGAGTCGTCAACCTCATCATAACTTATTTTCGCCGGTTCCTTTAATCTGTCTTTGATTTTACGAAGTCTTTCGATTCCGGAATTATATGCATCTTCAATATCATCAAACTCTTCAGTTCTTACACTTGCAACAATTTTTATTGTATGACGGACATTATCAAAAATTATTGTTGTTTCGCTCATCATCATGCAGCATGATATAAAACCATCTTCAGAAACCTTGGGAGCCGGAAGCTTTTCAAACTCACTAACGGTTTCATATCCGAGAAACCCTACAGCACCTGCATAAAAACGCGGCAGATCAGACATTGAGGCAGGCTTGATGTCATCCATAAGTTCTCTTAAACCAAAAAAACCATTGTCAATTTTTTGCTCGTTACCGTTTTCAACAAATTTACCGTTTCCATCTTCAACACTGAAAATACCTTTTGGTTCAACTCCAATAATTGAATAACGTCCCCATTGAGTCCCCCCCTCAACACTTTCCAGCAGAAAACTATATTTATCTTCAGCAAAACGACTGTATACTGATACCGGTGTCTCAATGTCCGCAAGTAATTCAACATAAACCGGAACAAGATTTGCCCATTCAGACAGCTTCTTAAAATTCCCTAAATCGGGATAAAAATTCATACTCATAATTCATACCTATCTTTCAATTCTAAAAATAATAATGTTTCTACACATAGAAACAAAGAAGAATAAACTAATCACAAAAAAAACACAATCACTTTATTGAAAGATACAAAAAAAACTTTAAATAGTCAAATAATTAGTAGAGATGATTTAATGGTTCCCTATTTTTCTGGTTAAACGTCTTTTTCGGCGGGGTCACGGACCCCGACCCTACAGTTGCGGATGCTTAAATCAAACCTAAATGTTTGATTGCAAATGGTTTCTGTAGGGACGGGGTGCTTCACCCCGCCTTTAAAATATAATTTTCAACTTTATCACCCAAAATGG
>CAYTUX010000102.1:0-7761 GCA_964441455.1 uncultured Victivallales bacterium
CTCTGTGGACTCTGTGTCCTCTAACGGAGTGGGTGGTAAAGTTTCTTACGATTATAATGTGTTAGGGCAACGAATTTCAAGAAAGGAAATAAGCGGAAATACAACAAATACCGAATATTATATTCATGATGGAGCAAGAAGAAAGTTAAAAGTGAAAATGGAAAAGTTAAAAATAATGGACAAGGATATAGGTGCGAAAGGGGAGTTTTGCAACTGGGTAATTCGTTGACAAAAATTGCAAACTTTATTATAGTCTTATTATATTTAAAAGAAATTTGAGTTATGGAAAGGAATAGAAAATGATTGCTATGCAAAAAAGAATACATGTCTCCGATGGTGATGTTGCTTTTAAGTTGCCACATGAGTTGTGGAATAGTGATGTTGAAGTCTTGATTTTTCCTGTTCTAAAGCACAAAGGCAAGAAGTCTCACAAAATGGCAGATATTGTTGGTAGGTGGAAAGGGAAGATGGAGGTGTCAGAAGATTTTGACGAACCATTAGAGGACTTTAAGGAACATATGTAATAAAACTGCTGTTAGACACAAATGTGTTACTCTGTTTGCAGCAGAATGATGGCAGAATAAAACAAAGTGTGATGGATTTGATTTGTGATTCTGCCAATGAAAAATATTTTAGCATTGCATCTCTATGGGAGGTTTCCATAAAGTATTCTATTGGCAAACTATCTTTGGCTTCTGATCTTGAGGTCTGGATGGATGAAGTTATTACAATGGATGATTTAAATATCCTGCCAATATTAGAATCTCATTTATTAAAGTCTGCTAAGTTACCTTTTGTTCATCGAGATCCTTTTGACAGACTTATTCTAGCACAAAGTTTAGTTGAAGGCATTCACCTACTTTCTTTGGACAGTGTTTTTGATGAGTATCGAGAATTATTAGATTTGACGAAGTGAATTAGATAAGTGCAAACACATACTTTTCCCCTTTTCTCTTTTAAGTTTTAACTTTCAAACATTAGCCTTAATTTTTCGGTTGAGGTGAAAAACATGAATTTTGACCAATAAAATAAGGGTATGATGTTTGAAAGTTTTACTTTTTGGGTGATGATTATGAAAGTTTTATTTAAAAGGCGGGGTCACCCCAGCTACTACGTTCTGGTCTTTAATTTATAATTTCAGAGTAATTTATTTTCGTAATAGCTGGGCTACAAAACCCCTGCGAATCAACCTTTTAGCTTTGGTTGCAGCATCCGCAACTGTAGGGACGGGGTGCTTCACCCCGCCGAAAAGGGCGTTCAACCAGAAAAACAGGGGAAGTTGTAATTTTTTTTATTGTTTACTTGATGTTTTTCAAAGGAGCTGTTATAATGCTCGTTTAAATTAAGTTGGATTAGAGAAGGTAGGAATATTGAAAGAACCAATTGCGTGTTGGCTCTTTCAATACTCCAACCTTCCCAAATGGGATTACTCCATATCCAGAATTATAAAATCAAGGGTGAAGAATATTGCCCTAAAACAAGAAGGATAGTACTATTATGGAAGGTACAACATCAGTAAAAATAGAATTAAACGGCAAAGATCTGATTATTGAAACAGGTCTTTTAGCCCAACAGGCAGCAGGTACAGTTACTGTTACATACGGTGAAACAGTTCTTTTCTGTGCTGTAACTGCATCAAAAACGCCAAAAGAAGGAATTGATTATTTTCCTCTACAAGTTGAATTTAGAGATAAATTCTATGCATCAGGCAGGTTTCCCGGCGGTTTCTTAAAAAGAGAAGGAAGACCATCAGAGCAGGAAATTCTTACATCTCGTCTGACAGACAGGCCAATTCGTCCAATGTTTCCTGAGGATTACAGAAATGATGTTCAAATTATTAACATGCTTGTTTCTTCAGATGGTCAGAACGATGCATTGCCACTAAGTATGCTTGGTGCAAGTGCTGCATTGGTTATTTCTGAAATCCCATATATGGGACCAATTGCAGGTATCCGTGTTGGTAGAGTTAATGGCGAATTTGTTGTTAATCCGACATATGCTGAAATGGAAGAGAGTGATCTTGACCTGATCTATGCAGGTACAAAAGATTTACCTCTAATGATTGAAGGCGATGCAAAAGAACTTAGTGAAGATGTTCTTTACGAAGCAATGGTTTTTGCTCAGGAAATTGTTGAAAAACTTATTGATCTTCAGTTAGAGCTACGAGAAAAACTTGGTCTACCTGTAAAAGAAGTTGCACCGGCTGACATTGATCAGACTGTATTTAATGCAATGAAAGCAAAAGGTTATGACAAACTTGACGAAGCTTTGAGAATTGCCGGCAAGCTTGAGAGGCAAGATAGAGTTACTGAAATCAAAAATGAACTTGAAGCTGAATTGACTGAAGAACTTGGCGATGATTTTGATGAGCAGGACTTCTTCACAGCATTTGATAATCTTGAAATAGAGATTGTAAGAAAGAATGTTCTTGAAGAAGGTCGTCGAATTGATGGTCGTGGATTCAATGAAATGAGAGAGATTACAGGTCAGACAAGTGTTCTTCCCAGACCGCATGGTTCAGCTATCTTTAATAGAGGCGAAACACAAGCTCTTGGTATTGTTACTCTTGGTACAAAATCAGATGAGCAGTTGCTTGATTCTGTAAGCCTCGGCAAAACATACAAAAGATTTATGCTTCACTACAACTTCCCTCCATATAGTGTTGGAGAAACAGGTCGTTTTGGAATGCTCGGACGTCGCGAAGTTGGTCATGGTAACCTGGCTGAACGTTCTTTAGTACAAGTTCTTCCTGATGAAACACCATATACAATCAGACTTGTATCTGAAATTATGGGTTCCAATGGTTCATCATCAATGGCATCAATTTGTGTTGGTTCACTTGCTCTGATGGATGCAGGTATTAAGATCAAAGCTCCTGTTGCTGGTATATCAGTTGGCCTGTTTTCATCTGAAGCAAAAGATGAATTAGTTATTGATATTCTTGGTGCGGAAGATCATTGCGGGGACATGGACTTTAAGGTTGCAGGTACAAGAAATGGTATCACAGGATTCCAGATGGACCTTAAGATTCTTGGTCTGAAATGGAACTTGGTTAAAGATGCTTTTGCAATGGCAAAAGAAAATCGTATCAAGATTTTAGATATCATGGATGGAATTCTTCCTGATACGCGAGAAGAACTATCTGACTACGCTCCAAGAGTTGCTACACTTAGCATTGATCCCGAAAAGATTGGTGAACTAATTGGTCCAGGCGGAAAGAATATTCGCAGAATCACAGAATTAAGTGGTGCTCAAATTGATATCGATGAAGATGGCACGGTTCATGTTTTTGCAACAGACGGCAATGCAATGGAACTTGCAGTTCACGAGGTAAACATGATTGGTGCTGAAGCTGAAGAAGGCAAATTCTATACAGGTACAGTCAAAGGTGTAAAAGACTTTGGTGCATTTGTTGAAGTTCTTCCAGGTATTGAAGGTCTTGTTCACATTAGTGAATTAGCCGACTGCAGAGTTCGTGCAGTTGAAGACATCTGCAAAATGGGCGACGAAATGTATGTTAAGTGCATAGGCATCGACGATCGCGGCAGAGTAAAACTAAGTCGTAAAGCTGCTCTTGAAGAAAAAGATGAAAGCTCAAATGACTAAAAATAACTCAAAAGTTATTTTAGGGCTTGCTGGTTAATACAAGATTGCGTATATTTTTGTACTAAGATGATTTCGCCTTTACCTCGCTAAAGGTAACTCATTGCAGTGCAAAAAGATGCGTAATATTGCATTAACAATTCATTAATATAATAAGAAAGAATTAATTCTTTATCTACACGCTTTTTTATATAAAAAACTTAAGAACCATGCAACTCAAGGTTTGAATGAGATAAGCAATAAATTGACAATAAGTATGTTATGAATTATCCAGTAAGCCCTATCTTAAGAAAAGTCCGTCAGTTAATAAAACTGACGGATTTTTTGTTTAAAATCACATTTTCATCTCCATTCTCAATGATTCTACTGCTGGGAACATGGATATTTAACTTGATGCTGCCTGTTGTTCAGATATTTAATTTTGAATATGAGAAGAATGTATCTGTCAACTGTGCAATTACGACAATTTTTACCGTTTCAATCTTTTTTATATGGAATATGCTATATCATACTTATGGAAAAACGAAGAGATCCGGAAGTTCCAAACTTATCGAGATTCGTCCGGTTTCAAAACAGTGGTTATATATTGCACATTTAACCGGTTACACATTTATCCTTGGACTTTTTCTGCTTCCCTTAGCATTAACCCCTACCCTGGCTGAACGCATTTCTGAACATCTCATAACCGATCAGGGAGCACCATACTATTTCAAAGATCTACCAACAGCTTTGATCTTCAGTTTAATTCCTTTGCTTACATTTGGAATAACAATGCTTTTCAGAAAAGGTATAATCTTTTTTGTAATTTCCTTTAATTTTATATCAATCATTGCTTTTGTTATAGCAGCAATAATTTTGAAAGACAGTTTCAAACTTAACCTGCTGGTTTCATCAGCCTTGATTGCTTTACTCATATTCACCCTTCTTGTTTTATCTGCATCTGTAAAATTAATATATAAACATAAGTCATTTCAGTTAATTCCCATTATAATACTATTACTTGGTTTTTTCTTTTATCCTCTGTTATCACAATTTGCAATTTTCAGGATTCTTGTTCCTCCATATGGGCACGCTTTAAATCTTGCCATTACATCTCCTGGAATAAATGAAGCTATGCCATATATTCTATACTCACTTGCATATTCATTAGGTGTGATTGCAATATGTCTGCTTGTGACGGCAATGCCACATCGTATAAAATGATTGTCGACGAGTCACCACGGTAGACAAAGATGGCAATGAGGACATTGCCGCTCCCAAGCAGACATACAAAGCTTGAACGCAGAGTCGGGAGCAAGAACGTCCCAGTTCTCATAAAGTGTTATCAACCGAAAAATTGAGGAAAAATATTTTGTGGAAACATTTGAATTTGCAAATATTTTCAATTATGATAGCATACTATTGTTAATTTGCTGTTTAAATAACCCGAAACACTATAAGGAAATAATATATGAGTTTAGCAGATAAATTTTTTATTGATATGTGTAATGATATTCTTGAGAACGGGGTATCTTCAGAGGGACAAATGATTAGAGCGAAATGGGATGACGGTCAACCTGCACATACAATAAAAAAGTTTTGTGCTGTAAACAGATATGACCTTTCAGAAGAATTTCCAATACTTACACTAAGACCTACAAACTTAAAAGCTGCAATAGATGAATTACTATGGATTTGGCAAAAGAAATCTAATAATATAAATGATTTAAACAGTCATATCTGGGATAGCTGGGCAGATGAGACAGGTTCAATCGGCAAAGCTTATGGTTATCAGATGAAACAAAAGCATAAATACAAAGAAGGTGAATTTGATCAGATTGATAGAGTAATTTATGATTTGAAACATAATCCATACAGCAGAAGAATTATAACCAATCTATATAATCATGATGATTTAAGTGAGATGAATTTATATCCTTGCGCATATAGCGTCACATTTAATGTGACAGGAAATAAGCTAAATGCAATATTGAATCAAAGATCAAATGATGTTTTGGTAGCAAACAACTGGAATGTTGCTCAATATGCAATTTTAGTGCATATGTTAGCTCAGGTTAGTGACCTCCATGTAGGAGAACTTGTTCATGTTATAGCTGATGCACATATATATAAAAGACATATTCCTTTAGTCAAGGAACTTATTCAAAGAGAAACATATGATGCACCAAAGCTAGTAATAAATCCTGATGTGAAGGATTTCTATGACTTTACGGTTGAAGATTTCACTTTAGAAAATTACCAAAGTGGCCCTCAAATAAAAAAAATACCAGTGGCAATTTAGGATATATCAGAATTGTATAAAAAAGATTATTTGCAGAATGATTTAAGAAAGAAAATTTGACTACCACGAAAGGCACGAAAAGACACGAAAAAAGATCCACCTTCGCCCTACGTGACCACTGACGAGACAAGAAGAATGCGTTGCCATTAAAACCCAGCTATTAGCAGAATACAAGCTATTAGTTATTGAATATTAGTTATGTACTGCTATATTAGCTGGGTTTATGGAACAACGCATACTGACTATCGTGTTGGAATCAAAAAGTTATGTGTAATTTTTTCTTATGGTAATTAATTTTGCAAGTAGAGCTTTATTTGACTGATGAAACTTGCTAGCATGCATCGTTCCATAATCCCGCAAATCGGGACTAGCAAAGCTAGGCAGAGCGATGCATATCTTGGAGCAATGCGACTTTCGTGTGTTTTCGTGATTTTAGTGGTAACAAAAAGGAAAAGTTGACAGGTGTAAAGTTGCTTTGTAACGTGTTTAAAATAAAACAGTTATATGTTTTGGTCAAAAATAAAAGATCAAACGACCGCAGGGTAAGAGGCTTTAGCTTGCCTAAAGCAATGGAGCAAAGCGAAATGGCAATAAACAAGAATTTGAAGGGTTGTAGTACAAAAGTCTAAACATGGGACTCTTGAACTTCCGCTGGATCAAGATATCTGAAATTTCTAACTTTTTTATGGAAAATCATATGATTGCAAAAAAATCCCATGGTATGAAACCATAAATGGTGTCAATTGTTTATTAAAAAATGTAAAATCTTTAAATTAAGTCATTTAAGGGTGTTTAAAGAAAAAACCGTGGGTTATGAGATGATAGTTATTTTTTGCTTGATGTTTGTCTTTGAAAGTTTTAGACTTTAAAAAAACGAAAGGAAACTAAAATGAATAGATATGAACAGCTCGAGAACAGCCGTTATTTTCTCAAAGACACAATCCGGCAGTTGACCGATTTCTCCGAGACCGGGCAGGCACGGCAACAGCCCCCGCCGCCCCTTCAGAAAGACTGCCCGGCGGATAACTTGCGGATCAATCTTCCTGATGGTGCTACAGCTCTGAAACAACTGGCAGAACTATCAGTTGCGGAAGCCATTCTATATCGCGAAAGTGTACGCAAATATACAAATGAGTCCCTTAGTTTGGAGCAAATTACGGCTTTACTTTGGGCAACTCAGGGCGTGCGTGAGATTCTAAGTCCTGCCTGTGCGTTGCGCACGGTGCCGTCCGCCGGAGCCAGACATGCATTTGAGACATACCTTGCTGTTAACAGAATAGATGAGCTAAGTCCCGGACTTTACCGCTATCTGCCGTTTAATAATCAAGTGGCTCAATTGAGCCTTGACAAGAATATCGGAGTGAAAGCGGCTTCGGCATGTTTAGGGCAGTCTTTTGTGGCAGATGCAGCTGTAACTCTTTTCTGGACTGCAATTCCGTCGCGAACGGAATGGCGTTACGGCATGGCTTCCCACAAAGTGATCGCCATTGATGTCGGGCATGTCTGCCAAAACCTATATCTCGCATGTACCGCACTCGGTGCCGGCACCTGTGCTATTGCAGCTTATGACCAGAAAGCTTGCGACAGACTTCTCGATGTAGATGGCAAAGAGGAATTTACGATTTACATATCTCCGGTAGGAAAAATATAATTAATACAAGAGCCAATAATAAAAATCCCGCCTGTCTGCCTGCAAAGTACAGGCAGACAACCAAAATAAGGGCATGACACATAACTCCCATAATTCCCATTTTTTTCTGAACATGAAATGCTCCCATAACACTCAGGACGAGGTGCTTCATCCCAGCCGAAAATTAATTCAGCGAGAAAACTCGAAAAAAAGTTAATAAAAAAAATAAAATGCCTTGACAAATAGA
>CAYTUX010000103.1:0-3659 GCA_964441455.1 uncultured Victivallales bacterium
AAGTTTTTTCTGGGCGAGCAAAGCAACGCTTTGTAAAACAATAGCTTACAAGGAATTTTTTTTTTGAACATCATTACGGAGTCAAGAGTTCTGAATTTACAGTCCCGCATGCGGGAATTTTTGAAGAAAGAATTTAATAAAGCGCTCATTACTAAAATATTTTGGTTTTTAGTCATTGGTTCCCGCTTTGCGGGACTAGCAAAGCTAGCACGTTTGTCGGGAGGAACACCGTGCTCGGTGTCCGCTTAAAAAGAGGAGTTTAATTTACGCAAGATGGCAGATTTAGTCATGACAGAATGATTTCAGGAAGAGAAGAGGATTAGCTTTAACCCTCTTCTCTTTTTTCTTATTCGTGTAGATTCGAGTGTTCCGTGGTTAAACTCTTTTGGTTGCCTGCAGTTGTATGGACGGGGAGATTTACTGTGAACACATTTCTTTTTATGAGAGTCAGGATGCCTGCTGATGAGACCATTGTTATGCTCAGATATAGTGGTATGTTATATGAATTGGTAATGTTAGCAATGTACCCGCCAATCCCCGGACCGATAAGCCCTGCCAGTCCATATGAAAGAAAACATATTGGATAGAGTTGATTAAAGGAGGTTGTTCCGAAAAGCTTTGATATACTTGATGCATAAATGACAAAGTTGGCTCCAAAACAAAAGCCAAGAAGTCCTGTAAAGAGAAAAAGTGCTACGTTTGGAAAAGGGATCATTAGTAAACTTATGGAGATTGCAAAGCTCAACAAGGATATAGGAATAGTTTTATAACCTAGCAGGTCAAATGCTTTTCCCCATAATATTCTTCCACTTGCATTTCCCGCAGCAAATATGGATACGCAAAAGGCTGCCTGTTCTTCGGTGAGTCCGGCTTTAATTATTAGTGGTGTCAGATTGCCGATAATCAGCAGGCCGGCAAAAGTACCTGCAAACATACCTATTGTCAAGATATAAAAAGGCCATGTAAAAACGCCGGATAAAGAGTGAGTTTTTATGTCTGTTTTTGATGAAGGAGGTTCAATCAAAAGAAATGCGGAAACTAATAAAATTGTTCCTGAAAAAATTCCAAACCAGCGGAAAAATATCAGCACGTCCATTCCGCCGAGCAGCAAGTGTTCAGCAATTGAAGAGAGCAGGATGGCACCGCCTCCAAAACCTGCAACAGCGACACCTGTTACCATCCCCTTCTTTTTTGGAAACCATCTCATTGCCACTGATAAAGGACAAACGTATCCGAAGCCAATACCCGCTCCGACAATGATTCCTATACTGAAGAGCAGCATTGTATATGAGCTGCCAAACGAAGCTGCAAGCAGATATCCGGACATGAAGAGAATCGCGGCAATTCCGGCAGTCAAACGAGCACCGATCTTTGTAAGCACCCATCCGGCAAATATCATTGAGATGGTAAATGTAAGAATGTTCACTCCGAAAACAAATCCGCACTGCCCTTCATTTAGATCATATGTTTCCATCAGATATGGAACGAATGTACTCCAAGCATATATTCCACCCAATATTGTCTGAATTAAACAACCTGCTGTCAAGGCTATCCAACGCTTTTTCATTTTTCAACTCTTCCTTTTACCGCTTTTGACAGGCGATTGTTAATAGCAAGACCCACTCCTCTTGGTGGAGCAAATTGGGCAACAATCTCCTTAAGATTTAAGGCATCTAATCTGCGAATTGCCGCATAAAAATTGGCTGCTGCTTCGTTTTCGTTGCCTCCTCTGCTAAGGACTTCAACGGTTCCGGCAAATGATTGTTCACCGGGCTGAAAAAGAAGAATACCCACATCGGTTTTATCTTCATAGCATTGAGGAATCTCAGTAAAGGCGGAGATTGGGGTTTTTGGAGCATAATGATTGGGCAACATTCCCGGACTTTGAGCATCCTCTTTCTTTGATGAATCCGTTAGCTGCAAATCGTTGACGGCACTTTGAATTTCCTCAATGGATATTCCTCCGGGACGCAGAACAATTGGACAGGAGGAGACGAATGAAACAACAGTAGATTCTACACCAATCCGGCATGCTCCGCCATCAATTATTAAATCACACTGATTCCCAAGCTGCTCTTTTACATGTTTGGCAGTTGTCGGACTGGTACAGCTAAAGGCATTGGCGCTGGGAGCTGCTATAGGTGTTCCGGATTTTATAATCAGATCTAATGCTATGGGGTTTGAAGGCATTCTAATAGCAACAGTTTGTTTTCCGCCTGTTACAATGTCTGGAATCTCTTTTCTTTTGGGCAGAACAATGGTCAGAGGTCCCGGCCAATATTTTTGTGTAAGGCGGAGAGCTTGCTCCGGCACTGTAGCGGCAACTTGGTAGAGTTGATCATAGTCCGCAATATGTACAATAAGAGGGTTGTAAAGTGGTCGACCTTTAATCTCAAAAAGGCGAGCGACTGCCTTCGGTAGAAAAGCATCCGCTCCCAGTCCGTAAACTGTCTCTGTCGGAAAAGCTACAACACCTCCGCCGGCAATGATTGAAGCACCCTTTTCGATCTGCTGAAGCAGTGTAGCCTTGGGATCTTCATGTTGTATAATCCACTCTGCAGCATCTGACAGGCGATGAAAAATTAGAATATCCGAAGGTAAATCAGAAAGATGCCGACCTCCATGTCCTGTTAAAAGGTAAAGTCCGAAAAGACCCTGCTCTCTTGCAGTCATGGTGTCATGGAAATGATCTCCGATGACAAAAGATTCGTTTAAGTTCAGCCCGTAATCTTTTTCTGCCTGAAGTACAAAGTAGGGTTTAGGCTTAATGCAGGAGCAGTTGTCTTCGCGATTGTGCGGACAAACATACCACTGCTCAATAACAATACCTTTTTTTGAAAGCATTTCGTTAAGTTTTTCGTTTACCCGCACAACTTCTTCCATACTCATCAATCCTTTGGCGATACCGGACTGATTCGTAATGACAAACAGCAAATATTTCTTTTGAAGTTTTAGCAAAGCATCAATCGTGCCTGGCAGCAGATGTATGTCTGACGGATCTTTCAGGAATCCGACATCTTCATTAATTGTTCCGTCACGGTCTAAAAAAACAGCTTTTCGTGAATCTGACATATTATGTTCCATTATTTAATGTTTTTGAAAATGACTAAATAGGGTACTTATCAATTAAAAGAATAAGATCCGCAACCTGTCGATGAGCCTCAACAGGGTGTCTTAGGTTCTTTTCCGGATGCATTATGTATACATTGCAACGCCCTTTCCGTTCCACATCCATGAAGCCGGCTTCTGTCAAATCAGAAACAATACGATGCACGGCCCTTTCTGTAATGCCCACAAAATCAGCTATGTCTCTTAAACGAAAATCCGGATTTTTTGCAATGCAAAGAAGCACATGGGCATGATTTGTCAAAAAAGTCCAGTGCGATTTACTATCGGTAATATCTGACATATGATCTCCTTATCCTTTTGTAATTTCAAATATTATAAAGAATATTGATTTGAGAATCAAGTATCTTGTTAAATTATTCATGAAAATATTGTCATACGTTCAGATATCTTGATCCAGCGAAGTTCAAATGTCCCATGTTTTAGACTTTTGTGGACAGCGGGGACGCTGTCCCTCCCGTCTGCAAATCCAGCATTAGAAAGTAGTTCGGGAGGGTTGCCCAGCTATTAACTTTACATTGGAGTTTGATATA
>CAYTUX010000104.1:0-14516 GCA_964441455.1 uncultured Victivallales bacterium
GCTAAAACTATTGCATAAATGGTTAAACCGACGAAGTCAGAAGAAACGTATGAACTGGGATAAGTTCTGTGAATATCTAAAGCACTATCCTTTGCCTAAACCAAGGATTAAACACAATTTCTACACGGAGTACACGTGTTCTGTGAGGTAAGATGAAGAGCCGGATGTGGGAAATTCACAAGTCCGGTTCTGTGAGGGGCGTTGAAGCTGGCTTCTTACGATTTAAATATTGTGGCACTTCACATACTGAAAAGGTGGAGACAACAGAGAAAACAAACCAAATCTAAGGGAAGAAAACCATATTATGTCTACTCGACAATATTAAAGAAAAGCTCGTCCCACATTAAATTTAAGAAAAGATATTTATGAGTCAGAAAAATAATTTCAAGAAAGTTCCCAAGAAGTATCAACCCAAGGGATTGACAATTCTATATGAAGATAGAGACATTATTGTAGTTAACAAGCGAAGTGGTTTGCTGACAATTAGTACGGATCATGTTGTAGAAAACACAGCATATTACATACTGAATAATTATGTAAAAAGAGGTGTTCAGAAATCATCAGATAGGGCTCTTATTGTACATAGACTTGATAAAGATACATCTGGAATTCTGGTTTTTGCAAAAAGTGATAAGGCAAAGAAGTTTCTTCAGAATGAATGGCAAAACTTTTCAAAGAAATATTATGCGGTTGTGCATGGCGTTTTAGAAAAAAAAGAGGGAATTATGACCTCATATATTGCAGAAAATGCTGCACACAAAATGTATTCAGTTGCAAATCCTGAAGACGGCAAATATGCAAAGACAGGTTATAAAGTGATCAAGGAGAGTTGTGATTATAGTTTGGTTGAAATAGATCTGTTCACCGGTCGCAAGAATCAGATAAGGGTTCATTTTTCAGAATACGGACATCCAATTGTCGGCGACAACAGGTATGGCGAGAAGAGAGAGACAAAGCGACTTGGATTACATGCAGGTGTTTTAAGTATTGTTCATCCATACACAAAAAATCAGATGGTTTTTGAAGCACCGATACCACATGATTTTCAGATGCTAATGAAAAACTTTAAAACCAGCGTTTGATTTATCATTCAGGCACAAGTGAGACAGATGCCGGCAGACATGGTGCATATCATATACGGCATGGTTTCGGGGTTTCACCCCAAAGAGGCTGATATGGTAGGGGATATAATCTTAACAGAGTAAATTTGTCAAATTAAATAACATAATTATGTTGCATTTTAATACAAAACATGGTTTAATAAGGCAAAATATTAGTGAGAGTACTGTATAATACTCTCGTTTTACACATTTCAACCATCAAAACTTTAATTATTGCATTAGTTTTAAATGGTTTTAAATAAATATAATGAAGGGTTAAATAAAATGAATAAGAAATATTCAATTCTTATGTTGACTTCACTAGCTGTCTTGTTGGCAGGTTGTGGAAGCAAAGAAAAAGCAGAACCGGTAGAGGCAGAAACAGCATCAGCAGTTATTGATGTTGAAAACACATCACCAGCTGCTGTTGAAAATACAGCAACATCAGACGAAATTCAGATGCCGCCATTACCAGAGCCAGATGAAGAAGTTGTTCTTGCAGTGGTTGATGGTGAAGAGATTATGTCTTCAGATGCACTAAAGGCAATGGGACCACAATTGCAACAAATGAAGATGCAGATGGAACCTGATAAATATGCAGAAGTAAAACAGAATGTTTATGACAACTATGTTGCACAAACAATTGCAAAAAAAGTTTTACTTAATAAAGCCAAAGAAGATGGTATTTCTGTTTCGCCGGAAAAAGTAGAAGAAACAATAACAGAAATAAAAGCTAATGTTCCTGAAGATCAAAGTTTTGAGGCAGTAATGGATCAAGCCGGTTTGACAGAAGAAAAACTGAAAAAAGAGATTACAGAATCATTAATTATTGAAGAGCTTGTAGGGCCAATAATGACAAATGATTTTGTTTTGACTGAAGCTGATTACAATACTTTTGTTGAAGAGAACAAAGATAAATTGACAGTTCCACCATCGGTACAGGCTTCTCATATTCTCATTACAGTTGACAAAGAAGATTCACCTGAAGTGAAAGCAGAGAAGAAAACAAAGATTATTGCACTTAAAAAGCAGATTGATGAAGAAACAGCAAAATTTGAAGACCTTGCAATGGAAAGCTCAGATTGCCCGAGTGGTAAAAGAGCCGGTGGTGATTTAGGTAAGTTTTCAAAAGGTCAGATGGTTCCTGAATTCGAGGCAGTTGCATTTGAGCTTAAAGATGGCGAAGTTAGTGAAATCGTAGAAACTCAGTTTGGTTATCATATTATAAAGAAGACTGCTAGCTTTGAAGAAGGGCTTCCTCCAAAAGAAGAGATTGAAGAAATGGCTAAAAAACAGATATCAATGGAAAAATTCAAGAAATATGTTGATGATCTGAAAGCGAAATGTGATATCAAGTATGTTACAGCCAAGCCGCTGTCCGAAAATAAATAATTTTTTTTTCGTAAGGGTATAAATAAGGTTAGAGTTCTTGCTCTAACCTTTTTTTTTAAAATATTAAATTAAAAATAGTTTGTCTGTTTCTACTTTACTTCATACGTACGCTTCTAAGTATTAGAAATAAGGGCATGTGTCCGCCTTAAGATTTGTTATTGTTTATGTTTTCGGAATTGTTCAATGACACGACGTATGTTTACAAGTGGAGCACGTCCGCATGGTATGATCGCCAGGACATTTTTCCAGTTTCCCAATTCTTTTCTCATATTTGTAACAGCACAATCAATCTCCTCGATATTTCCGTTTAACAGTAGGTTGGCATCCACACGCAGCATCGCAGATATGTGACCTTGTAGCGTTCTGCGAGCTTCTTGGATTGTGGTGTTTCCCATAGGAGGCTGAGTAAGGCAGAGCAATTGCCTAGATCCAATCCATCCGCCCAGAAAATCATATGCATCGAACCATCTTGCTTTACAGTTTTACGGTTTGCCGATTGCATTTCAGCCAGAGCTAACGCCTCCCTTTATCTTTCCGGCATGGAACCTGACTTGAACACAATCATATATCTATACCCAATTTCCTCTATGCGTTCAATCACTTTCCGATCTGCGAACAGACCATCAAGTAGAAAACAGAACTTTGTTCTGGGGTAATATATCATTATCTCATCAATAATTTTTGTTTACCTTGAACATTCTTTTTCACGATGTTGCTTACATTTGGTTTGTTATGTGTGGTTTTTTTGTTTTAAAAAGCATTTTAACAGGACTCATTGATTTAGTCGCCAGTGCGTCATCATGAGACATGTCGGTTCTCCTTCTTTTTCTTGCTGGTAATAAACCGTCATGACTGATTTATCATCAAGTTCGACTGACGCTGGATATCCGAGGTCACTATTGGGAGCACTTGAGAGCGTGATCTCATTTTTGATATCCCATGTTTGTCCGTTGTCACGACTGATGCAGGCTCGCTCACCATAAGGAGTTTCCCGTCTGCCATAACTGACCAGAATCAGACCATCTTTTAATCTGATAAGATGCGGAGGGTATCCCCATATTTCAGTCGGATGAAGCGTCGTCCAGCTATTACCGCCATCGCTGCTTTCTGTCTGCCAGAGATGATGTTTTGAGGGCTGTCCATGATAGCGAAACATGGCAATGATCTTCCCGGTTGCTGTTTCGACCGCATGCGGTTCATGAAAATCTATGGCGCCCGGGGTTGCGTTTTCTGGCACGGGTATGTATCCTGCTATTCTCCAACTTTTACCGTCGTCCTCCGAAACGGCCGCGGCAAGAAGTTCCTTTTCAGGTGGTAGGGGAAGACTTCTGTCCCCGATCTGCTTGTTTTTGCCAACGTAGAGAAGATTACCGTCGGAAAGCTGGATGGGACCATGAGGAGCACTAACAATGCTGTTGATGTATGCCCCCCAGGTTTGCCCCCCGTCGTTAGAACGCCGAATCCAATTGCCCAGATACTGCTTTCGGGTTTCAGCTCCCAGTTTTTCTGTGTGCATCTTCCATGCCCTCAAAGTGGACTTCGGAAGTTTCTGCCAGTTGACCTGCTTAGGATTGTCAAAAGCGATTGATGTGAACCAGCTCACAAGAAGTGTTTCTTTTTTAGTCTCGAGGATTCCGGTATCCCGGTCGTCGAGGGGCGTGTTGTTGACTGTGACGGGCTGAGTCCATGTTTTGCCACCATCCATGCTTCGGACCATTTGCGTCTTACCCCAAGGGCAAACATGTGCATCTCTATCTCCAGAGAAAACGACTAGAATCTCACCCTGTTGTGTCTTAGCAATTGAAGGCCAGCCAATGTATCTTCCGGGCTGTTTACAGATGACTTTTGTGGAAATAATACTTGCGATTTGTTCGTTATCCATGGCACGTCCTCCTTGTATAAAAGTAAACAGCAGCAACAAAATTACCAATAGCCAAGCTGTTTGCTTTATATCGACTTTTTTTACCTGTTTCATTTACATTCTCCTTTAGTGTTACCTTTTTCATTTGTATTCTCCATGTCAAGAAGAACGTAAGGATCACTATAATATTCGGTTTCTGTTTGCTCATATGATTACTCTTCCTTCTTTTATTTCAACGTCCCCGTTCTCACGTGGCTATCTCAGCCATTGCGAGCAACGGACTGTTCGACGACATCTCTATATGTTCATAACTGTAGTGGCGTACGGGGCTTAATCACGTGGCTGCTGTACTCCTTTCACACTTCACAATCAAAAAAAAGAATTTCGTGGCGGTTGATCTCGATAGTGAAAAGGATGTGTCCATTCTCGAAGAACCCGTCAGGATAACAGTAGCTGCCCGGGAAGTCGGTCACCACCCGCTTGTCCCGGAAGGAGACAAGATCGTCATCGCTGATCCAGATGGCGAGCGGATATCGCTTGCGGGGGTTTGGGGTATGGATGAGGGCAATGCGCCCATCCGCTAAGGGAATCAACTTCGGCTTATTGCCCGGGTTCGGAATGTCCGTTTTCACAGCCTCTGTCCAAGTTCTGCCCATATCCTGCGATTCGCTTCGCCAGAGGCAACCACTGCCGTCCACGCGCAGCAACATGACGATTCGACCGTCTGACAGCTGTGCCAGGGTAGGCTCGGACCAGACCCAACCGCGTCCGGTCGAGCCCTTGACCGGGATCTTTGGTCCCGTGAAGCGTCCAAAAGTCTTGCCTTTGTCACCACTGATAATCACGTCATTACCGACATAATCAATAGCCGCATTACAGACGATTTGCTGGTGTATTGGATTAGTGATGTTATGGCTGGCGATCACCAGGCGGGCATTCTCTTCCCGGGAAACCGGAAAGTACTGACAAGGCAGAATGATCTCACCATTCTTTAGGGGAATCATGCCGCGCACAAAGCAGAAAGTCGGAAAGTACGGTGGTGCTCCGGCGGACGTCCATGTTCGCCCACTGTCGCGGCTCTGCATAACGACGCACCGCATATTCAGGAAGCGACCGCTGTGTACCTCCAAGAAAGCACTGACAACGCCATCCAACACCATCACCTCGGTGACGTACACTGCCTCGCCAGTTTCCGGATGTACAGAGCCCAGGTTTTTCCAGCTTTCGCCCTGATCCTCGCTTAGGAAGGCATAGACGCGGTTTCCGGGAGCAGGTTCAAATGTGTCACCACATTGACTGACGCACAGGAGGTTGCCGTCTGGCATTCTCCTCAGGATTGGCTCGCAGCTTAAGGTGTCGCAGTGAATTAGTTTAATTCTCGTTTTCATTTTATCTCCTATGATTATTATTTACTTAAAAAAACACAATATATAATCTTTTTTTGAGTATTCAAGATTTATTATAACTTTGCCAAGCTTCAATATTCTTTTCATATGCTGACATCAGCAGACGGCGGTCAGTGCCGAGAATGATAAAATTGAATCCCTGGCTGATAAACTTTCGTGCCTGTTCCGCATTTTTCGCGGCAATTCCCACAGGTTTGCCGGCGATTTCTGCCGCCTTCAGGATCTGAACCAGCAATGATTCAATATCCTGATTATCCGGTTCCGCTTCCAGAGAAGCGGTCAGATCGGTTGTTCCGACAAACCCGGCGGTCACCCCAGGAACTGCCAGGATCTCCGTGGCGTATTTTATTGCTTTACAGTGTTCAAGCATGACAATAAGGGCAAATTCCCGGTTGAATGTCTGTGGATAATCAGCTCCCTGCCGTAAAGACGCTCGGCAACTAGACCGGGAACGGCAGCCATAGGGTGGGTAGTAAGCAGTATTGACAATTGCCGACGCTGTCTCCGGATTATTCACCATTGGAGCCAATAAAGCAGGATAACCGGCATCAAGCAGCGGTTCAACCAGATCCAGACCGTTTGCGGGAAGACGGACGATCGGCAAGCCGCCGGCTGCATCTACGGCGCGCAGAGCATGAACCAGACCGGTCAAATCAAAACTGCCGTGCTGACCGTCAACCACGACAAAATCAAAACCTGCATGGCATGCCAGTTCAACCGTGTCAATACTGCCCAGCCCGCAAAAAGTGCCAATGGCATTGCTGTTTGAGTTCAAAAGTTTCTTGAATGAGTGCATCACTTGTTGTCCTTTCCATTTTTTGCGATCTTGTTTTTCCCATAGAATGAGGTTAGGCGTCGATGTAGATCAATATATTCCTCAAACACGGCTGTGTAAAAATTGCATAGCTCCGGATCGGGTTGAATAATGCTGCTATTGTCTGCTCGATTTTCTGCAATAGTTTCCAGGTCTGAGGTTGTCATAGCGAGTGCGTTCAAGCCAATCAGTGCGGCACCGGTTGCTGAATCGGCATCTGGCAGCGGACGTAAAGGTTGTCCAAGGACATTTGCTAAAATTTTCACCCATAGCGTGCTTCGGCAGCCACCACCGGCTACGGCAAGTAGTTTGTTCCCGGACAGAAGCGTATTCGGCATCACAACCATGGCATCGCGGATGGAAAATGCGGTACCTTCATAGACGGCTCTAGCGAGATGGCCGCGATCATGTGCCAGACTCAGACCGATAAAACTGCCCCGCAGTTGCGGATCCCAGTGTGGGGCACGTTCTCCGGCCAGGTAAGGATGAAACAGAAGGTCTGCGCTACCCGGCGGAGCAGAACCGGCTTCCGTATCCCAGAGCTGCCAGTCTGCGGCATCCGGTTGGCTGCCGGAAAATGATTGTATAGCCCACTGAACTGCCGAGGCACAAGTGTTGGTTCCCGCCTGGCAATACCAGACAGGTGTAATTGCATGAGGATAGGTGATGCACCGTCGAGCCGGCACCGGTTCTGGGACGGTTATCTGAATTCCCCCAGCGGTTGCCAGACGGATCATGCCTCCGCCTGGCCGGCAGATACCGGCTGCCAACAGTTCCGTAGCACTATCCAGGGTACCGTTTATCACCGGGGTTCCGGTGGTAAGTCCCAGAGCAGCGGCAGCTGATTTACAGAGTCCTCCGGCAAATGCGGAAACTGGCTCTATCCTTGGCAGCATTTCCGGGTTCACTCCTGCTAAGGCGCAGAGTTCCGAACTCCATGCCTGTTGTTTAATATTGTAAAGCTGAGTCGAGACTGCCGTGGCCGGATCCGTCAAAGATTTACCGGTAAGCCACTCAATCAAATAGTCTTTTGAAAGCCTGATGCAGTACAGTCGCCTCCATATGTCAGGCTCATTTTTTCGAATCCAGAGCAGATGTGGCAGTGTCCAGCCGGTAGAGACCGCCTGACCAGAGGTGTTTAGAATAAAATCTCCGGCTTGATTTTCCAATTCAGATACTTCTGACAAGGTACGCTGGTCGTTCCAGAGGATAGCCGGGCGCAGCGGCTTTTGGTCTTTGTCGAGCAACACCCCGATATGAGCGGCACTCGTCATGGCTATTCCCGCGATAGCCGCCCCGGCTATATCGGCTTCTGCAACTGAAGCTTTAACGGCAGCACAGACCGCCGTAATCCAGTCGGCAGGATTCTGTTCAGCCCATCCAGGGTGCGGTGTAGCAGTGCGGTAGGCTACCGTCGCAGTATGCACTTTTCGGGCTTGAGCATTAAGAATCGCAATCTTGCAACTGCCTGTTCCCAGGTCTATGCCGATGATATATTTTTTCATAAAACAATTGTCTCTTTCGTAGAACGTGTGCCTGAACATTTGCTGAAAGAACAGCTTTCGGCAATATGGTTGAGTCTGGTTTCAGGAGTTTCGTGTTTCCGTTTTCTATTTTGGGATCATCAGGGACACTACTGATCCAATTGCACCGATGATTGCACCAAAGACACTGATTGCATGACAATTGTCCTCTTCTGACTTCGCGACTCTCTGAGAAAGCCTGCCGCAGCAAAAGCCGAAGCTTTAAACTTCGGCTTTTTAAATATGATTATTAAGATATTTTAGCTCATTAGAGGTTTAACAAATTTAATGCTGTCTTCCATAGCTGTCATCATATCTGTAGCACATCTATCAAGTTCTACAATAAAGTTTTCAGAATATGTAGATGCTTTAATTATTTCCGCAACAGGCATTATACCTGAACCAACAGCAACCATTGGGTCTTCGCGTACACCGGAACCATCTTTTAGGTGAATCAAAGGAGCTCTTTCTGCCATATCTTTGATTGTTTCAACAGAATCCAGCCCACCAACTTTTACCCAGTATGTGTCAACTTCAAATACAACTTCCGGCTCTGTCAGGTCAAGGAACCAGCGATATCCGGGTTTGCCTTCAACTATTGCCATCTCCTTCCAATGATTATGTAGACCAATTTTAAATCCATATTCTCTACCCACAAGAGCAGCTTCATTGTATCTTTCGGCAGTAGCTTTAATGTTATCCAAAGTTTCAAAAGCATCAGATCCGGCACCACCTGTAATCATATACTTTGCGCCCAGGCAATCTGCTTCTTCCAAAATTCTCTGTTTGTTATCACCAAGAGGCAGACCTGTGTGAGAACTGATTGATTTTAAACCAAGTTCTTTAAAAAGCTTTGCAGCTTTCTGAAATGTTGTTCCAGGATAACCGGCAGGCTCTACGCTTTCATATCCCATTGCAGCCAAGTCTCTGATAATTTTTTCATAACCTTGTTCTGCGATTGCGTCTCTTACACTATATAACTGTACTGATAGCATTTTATGCTCCTATTTTTTTTATTTTTTAATGTTTAATATTATCAAAGGGTTAATTCTTTGTAAAATAAAATTTTGTTAAAGTCTCATTTTTCTTTTTTTTTCTGTTTGATTTTTTTCTGTTCTATTTTGAAAAGCCATTCCTACCAAAACAACAACCTGCAATATCAGCCCATCTTCCGCTTCTCAAGCAGAATGAGATGTATACTTATACTATCTAACTGCTTTTAAAGCGAAATATGGACACGCGAAGCGAGACCTTAGCTTGTCTAAAGCAACGTAACGCAGTGAAGAGGCAAATCTTGCAAGCCAGTTTTGGTTTTTTACTTCGTAAAAACCTGAATGGCTTTTCAAGGTGCAATTCGCAAAGCGTCGTTTTACGTTTTTTAGTCAAATATAATGTAATCTTTTGATTGTCATGGTTTTACAATAAATATTTAATATTATCACTCAAATGCACAGAATTGAGGGAATTATTTTTTAATTTTACAGGCACTTCGCTACGATTTCCCGCCATGCGGGATCACAGGCTCCCGCCTCGCCAAGGCGTTTGTTTAAACAGATGTTTATCCTATCAACCGAAAAATCAAGGTCATTTCTTTTAATTCAGCATCACCTGACCACCTGTTACAGGAATAGCCTGACCTGTCTCGTAGTTTTGTTCAAATGCATAGTAAATAGCTTTTGCAACATCACTAGGAAGACATCCTCTTTTAATAGGTGTCTGTTTCAGATAAAACTGTTTAACTTCTTCAACTGTTTTTGCATCCGGAACTTTTCCGGCATTCAGATATTGGACAAACAGCCCCTTTTCAGGATCCGACCATAGTGGACCATCATAAAAATTACCCGGGCAAATAGAGTTAACTTTGACGTTATATTCAACAAGCTCTTTTGCAAATGATTGAGTCATGCCGATTGTTCCAAACTTGCTTCCTGCATATGCAAAATTTTTGTTACTGCCTTCAAGTCCTGACTTTGAGTTAATCTGTATCACATCCATGAAAAGTTTAGAATTTAGTTTGTTTTGGAGTTTAAAAACAGGAGCAATAGCCTTTACACAAAGAAAGTATGCTTTATAATTTACAGATGTAACGAAATCAAATGCAGCTTCATCAAGTTCATCCACAGGTCCGGCCTTCAGAACACCGGCATTTGCTACGAACATATCCACCCCGCCAAATGCATTGACAGTCTCTTCAATACATTGATTAAGAGATGCGGAATCAGTAACATTTGTTTTGCAGAATATTGCTGTTCCATTGCCAAATTTCCTGTTTAGTTCATCAGTACACTGAAGACCAAGTTCTTCATTCAGATCAGCAATTGCAATTGCGGATCCTTTTGTTGCAAGTTCCTCGGCAATACCTTTGCCAAATCCCTGAGCACTACCAGTAACAATTGCAATGCAACCGCTTAATCTTGAGTCTTGAGAATTTCCTGCTGCAATTGGAATATCTGCAATTTTTGTATCACCTGTCACTGAATTATTCACCGCAAATGCAGCAGCCGGCGATTCTGCAATCACAAAGCTTGCCATGTCACTGATTTTGACAACTCTTGGTATTCCATTAGTTTGGATAAACTTTTCAATTTCTTCTTCAATAATCTTGAATGTTATTTTATTATCAAAGGTAACACATGGAATAAAATCAGCTGGAATTGTTTCTGCTGTATTTGTATACACGTATATTGAACGATCACCTGTATATTTCATAACTGCCATTCTTACGGCAATTGCATATTCATTTATATTTTTCATATTTAAACTTTCTTTTTTAGGGTTCTAAGTCTAAGAAATTCGTGTTAAGTTATACGTTATAACTTTATCCTTTAGATCCAAAGCTCCAGAGAGTTTTTATAAGTTCCCAAAAGACTTTAACGTCCTTAATGTCCTTAGAGAAGCACGTAACACGTTGCACTTGTCACGCACTTCGCATTTAATTAGTAGTTTGGAGCATTTTCCAGCAAGAACTTTTCTGCTTCATCAGACCAAAGGTCATTATGTTTTTTTGTTATTTCAGCAAGTTTTGCAAAGAAAGGATCATTTTTACCCTTTTCTTCAAAATCCTCAATGGCAGTTAACGGCATTGATTTGTTTGTGTACAGCAATTTTTTTCCGCCGGGAATATTCGGCAGATTAAGAATAGTATCTATACAAGCATCAATACCACCAATATGTGTAATCATAACTGCCGGATTCAATAGCCCTTTTGACATCAAGTCAAGAGCTTCAAGCATATCATCTGTGTTGCCGCCGGATGAACCCACAATATGATGATCGGCATAATGCACATCATAAAAGTTTATTGTTGCTTTGAAATCCTGTTTTGAAGGTCCTGCAAAGAAATTTAAGCAGCCGCCATATCCCAGCAGCTTATCAGCCTGTTCAACGAGCATAGGAACAGGAGCAAAAACCATAACATCGTCATATCCGTCTTTACCTGTTAATTCTTTGAGTTCAGCAACTGCATCTTTACATTCCATTGTGTTGACATATTTCAGTGTGACCCCATTTTCTGAAGCCTCTTCAGGAGTAAAAATTGATGCTGCACGATCCAGACGAGCTGTATCAATATCAGTAACAACAAGAAGTTTTGGCTTTCTTGGTCCGTGAATTGCATAATCAATTGCACCAAGTCCCATTGGACCTGCACCGGCAAGAATAGCCATGGCACCACCTTCTACAATACCGTTTTTATAGTCATATGTGCCATGCTTATAATGGAATGTTGTGTTAAATGCACCAATGATACATGAAACAGGTTCTGATAGAGATGCCTTAAAATATGCATCTCCACTATATGGAAGAAGACAATCCATCTCCATCACTTCTTCTGGAATTATAATTTTTGTTGCATTACCACCAATGTAGTTAAACGAATATCCCGGGGCATCAAGTTCTCTGCCGGGAATAGAAAGAGCCGGTTGAATGCTATATTTTTCGCCAACTTTAAATTTGTCTGCCCATTTTGATCCAACAGCAAGAATTTTTCCGCAGAATTCATGTCCGATAATTATCGGGTTTTCATCAACATTATTTGGTACTCTTTTGTGATCTTCTCCTTGATGAGTTGCTTTGTATGAAGACATACAGATACTGTTTGATTCTATGCTTGCAAGAATCTCGCCATCTTTTAGTTCAGGAAGATCAAACTTTTCTAATCTCAAATCATCTTTACCGTATAGTCTTACTGCTAATGTTTCCATTTTTTTCCTTATATTTTTTATGGGTTCTGTCAAAAGCTTTGTACTCTTAACAGCCCTATTTTGTTTTAAATCAATCCGACTTCGTCCTTCGAGCCTACTTTGTGACATTTTAGAATACAGATATTTTCCCCTTATCAGTTTTGTTTAACGGGCTGACTCGAGCATGCGAGAGAGGATTTAACCACTCATACAGAACCTTTAATAGGCTGAAGCTAGCTTTGCTAGTCCCGTTTGCGGGAAGCGTAGCGAATGGCCTACACCAGATTATATCAGCCCTAGGGCACTGCCCTGGGTCTGTTAACGTTATATGACTTCGCCCTGTAAGGGCAGCTTAACCCTATATTTATTAAGTTGCCCTTACAGGGCGCAACAAATAATTGCTACTTATCACCCTTTACCCTAGGCTTTGCCTAGGGCTAGTATAATTTGCCCTTTCAGGATTTAATCATCTTTCATAAAATTTTTACAGAACCCTTTTTCCCCCAGAGGTCTGCTGCCCTCGGCTACAATTGGTAATCCGCAAAACAACATTCATCTTGCTGTTTCAAATCTGTAGTCGGTCTCAGCAGAGACCGGAACATCCAATAATTTGCAATGTCTTTAGGTAGCACAACCGTTTCAAGGTTGTAGGCGTCCTACAATTTCAAGCTGGAAGCGTGCGTCAGATAAAGACCGCCAGTGCTCTTCCAACAATTAACCATCAATATAGAAGCATTCCTGCAATTTCCGCATTTACGAACTTTCGCATTTATTTATCTTCTTTTAAGCCACTTAATACAGTTTTCTTCCCATGGGTGTTCTGTATTTAGACCTAAACCATGACCACCTGTTTCATATATATGCAAGTCAAAAAGTATATTATTTTTATTCAGAGCAGAAGCATAATCCAAACTATTTTTAACCGGAATAATCTGATCTTCAACTGTATGCCATAAAAAGCATTCAGGTGTATTTTTATTAACCATTAGGGCAGGTGCAACAGCTTTTTGCTCATCTGTTGCAGCATTTTCTCCTAAAAGATTTTTATATGATCCGGCATGTCCTGAGTTATCAGGAGGGTTAATTACAGGGTAACATAATATTGTAAAGTCTGGTCGTAGAGAAATTGAACTATTATAGTGGTCGTATGCATTTGATGTGTGAGCAGCAAGGTGCCCGCCTGCAGACGATCCCATTATCCCTATTTTGCTTGGATTGATTTTAAACTCATTCGATCTACTTCTAATCACATATATTGCTGACAACGCATCTTCAACTATTGCCGGATGTCTGAATCCGGCAGATCCGAGTCTGTATTCAACAACAAAACATGAGTAACCATATTTAACAAAATACTCAGCATAGCCTCTGCCTTCATGCTCAGACAGGCAACTATATCCGCCACCGGGTAGAATGATTATAGCAGTCTGATTGCCAACCTCGGGTAAGTAACAATCAATCTTTGGAGATGGTTGTGTCTTTGAGTTTTCAAGTTGTCCTGTTATTTGCATAGTTTTTTTCCCTAATTTATAATTTGGTTCTGTCAAAAGTTACAGGTTGAGCCTGCACCCAATTCTTTTTAAATAAAGGAGATACAGACAAGTTTTGTCTTATCCCCCTTTTTTTCGATTCACAGAATCGACTCTACATGTCTCACAGGCAGCGTTAGTTGCGAGTAATGTAGTGTCCGTTCCATGAACGGAAATATATTTTTCATAAAACTTTTGACAGTACCTATAATTTGTAATTATATTATTTTATGCACCTAAAAATCAAACAAATAAGTGCAATTTAATGAAAAAGTTTTGTTTTGCCTGTTGAAATAAGACCTATTTGACAAATGGGACGGATGTTACAAATGCAAACACCTTTATACTACAACACTTCATTTTCTTGTTTATTGCCATTTCGCTGAGCTCCATTGCTTTAGGCATGCTAAAGCCTCTTACCCTGCGGTCGTTTGATCGTTTATTTCTTGGCAATTTTCTAATATGTAAATTATTTATAAACCAGAATTTCAACACCCAATCACCGCTTTGCGGGACTGGTAAGCCAGCTGTATATTTTCTTCATTTCATTACGAAATGCTCTGCCGAGAGCAGGCAAATTTTTATTTATTTATTAAACCAGGGCGTTGCCTTGGGCTAGTATATTCTGGTGTGGGCCATTTGCTACGCTCACTGCTTCATCCTATTAGCTATCATTAATGGCTAAAGCCTCTCTCTCAAGTTCGAGTCAG
>CAYTUX010000105.1:0-7720 GCA_964441455.1 uncultured Victivallales bacterium
ACGCAGATTATTAAAAGAAAAAAGATAAAATACTTATTGGCAAAATCATTTGTGGCAGAATCATTTTTTAAGAAAGAAATGTAATGTTCGCAAGCGGGAAAATCTAGTCAGGTATTTAATTTTTAAATTAACATTGAATTTAATATTAATAATTAAAAAAAATGATTTTGCCATCAATGATTTTGCCAATTAAATGATTCTGTCATGAAAAGTTGACATGTGTAAAATTGATTTGTAACTTGTCTAAAGCAATGACCCAGCTATTGACTTAAAAAAATATCTTCAGTCAGTAGCTGGGGAAATGGCCTACACGGCACGACAAGAAGGGTGCAAAGTCGCAACGACAATCGGTGATCATACAATAAAATCGGTGAAGTTTTCTCTGTTTATAACTTTATACTCAGCTTCAGGATATGCTTTTACCCAAGCACTTGGTGGTTTCACATTTTTATTCCCCCATTTAAATTCATATCCAAAAAGAGTACCTTGACGATCTTCAACCCAATCAATTTCCTGATGCTCATATGTCCTCCAAAAGTAATTATTTGAATATACAGATTGATAAGTCTGTTTTTTAAGGCGTTCAATTGTTAGAAAATTTTCCCATAGCATTCCTACATCATCTCTTGAGTCAAGGTAGTTGAAATTATTAATAAGTGCATTTCTTACTCCATTATCCCAGAAGAAATATCGAGATGTTTTTGTCACTTCTTTGCGTAAGTTGCGAGAGAAACCACTGATTTTCTTTATAATAAAAGACTTTTCAAGTAAGTCAATATATCTTTCAACAGTTTGTTTTGCTATTCCAAGAGAATTACTCAATTCATTTAAAGAAACTTCTTTTCCAACTTGAAAAGCAAGCAACTTTAACAAATCAGCTAGTTTAGAAGAATTGCGTATATTCTCAAGTGTTAATATGTCCTGAAAAAGATAAGAATTGGATAGAGTCATCAAGTATTCCACTTTATCTGGAATATTCTTTGTAGTGAGCACCTCTGGATAAGATCCAAAAATAAGAAGTTCCTCAAGCTTACCCAATGCATCCATATATCCATATGAATCACTTAATTCCATAAATGCCACTGGAAATAACTGCATAATCTTTTGTCGCCCAGTTAAAGGTTGTCCAATCTGGTTTGATAGTTCAAAAGATGAAGAACCACTGACAAGAATCTTTTTATCAGGAAGATGGTCAACTAAAATCTTTAATGACATTCCAATGTTTTTAATATACTGAGCCTCATCAATTCCAATTAAATCATAAGCCGAAAAAGCTGAAACAATTTTTTGTACATCACATGATTCTAATACTTCTTTAAGTAATCTATCCTCCCCTGTCCCCCAATAATACTTTTCTGTACAACTGCTTAGAAATCTCTTTATTAATGTTGTCTTGCCAACTCTTCTGGCACCATATATTATTAAAACTTTCCCGGCAACAATCTTCTCTCTTATTTGTGAATCATATACTCTATTTATATACATTGGCTTTCTCCATTAAATTTCTTTATTTTGCTTAAACATAATCTATTTTACACAATTTGGCAAGTTTTATTTCCATATTTTACTTAATTTGGCAAGTTTGGTTTCCGTATTTTGTTTAATTTGGCAACTTAAAAGGATTATAAGAATAGTTTTTACCACAAAAGGCTTAGTGCGGCATAGCCGCCTGTCTGCCGACAGGCAGGAGACTAAAAGGATTGTTTGCATCCGCCTTCGCAAATGCCTATGGCGTGACAAGTAATGATTTACGGCAGAATGATTTTGGGAGAGGTTTTATGGCAGAATCATTTAAGAAGGAGGATATGAATAAGGAATTTCATTATTATTTGGTGCGTTTGGTTGCGGGACGTGCTGGGTTGCGTGGGAAGGATTTGATCCGCCTTCGCATGACTGCTCTCAAAAACCGGGAAACATTAGTGGGTGTAAAATTAATTTGTAAATATGTGTTTATAAATAATGCAATATATGTATAATACTTGTTAAAGCTAGGTTATAGATGTTTAATGTTTAGCTGTTGATAATATTTAGAAAGTGAAATTTATGGATTTAAATAAAATAGTTAATAAGGTTAAGGCTAAGGGGATTGAAGTAATTGCCGGCAGTGATAGGGTAATAAATAAGTTTGTAAATCCTCATATTGAAAAATATGGCAAAGTAATTGAATTATCTTTGAAGCCTGAAAACAAAGAAATATATGCAAAAGTGTTGCCGGCAGGTGAAGATGAGCCTATTGACTTGAATATTCAGGATTATAAGTTGCTTGATGATGAAGAAAGTCCATCTATTGTAATACTAAAGTGCACTACAAGCAAGGAGTGGTTAACAGCTTTGGCTCAAGATTTTATTTGCGGAAAAGAGATTCCAATTCCCAAAGATATATTCCACTGGATAAAAAAGGTTCTTTAATGTAAATATATCTTAGGGCGGCATAGCTGCCTGTCTGCCCTGCGAGCATCGCACAGGCAGGCAACCAAAAAGATTTAGCCACCGATGAACACCGATAAGCACGGATTGTTTTTGAAAGCATTCCAACGAGTTGGAACAATGGTCTTTTTATAATTGCTCTTATGAAAATAAATTTTCAACAAGCATTATGAAAAATCCCTGTTCGATTTCATCGAATTGCTTTCAAAAACAGGAACAGTTGACTATTTATTTTTTGTTTTGTAAGATATTGGAAATAAATATTTAGAAAAGTGTTGGAAAATAAACGATCATACGACCGCAGGGTAAGAGACTTTAAAGTAGAACATTATGCTACGTTTTCCCCGCCATGCGGGATCACAGGCTCCAGCAGCCTCACTCCCTATGGTCGTGTGTTTAAAAAAGCAATGACCCAGCTATTGACTTAGAAAAATATTTTCAGTCAGTAGCTGGGGAAATGGCAATATGAATGGTTGTAGTACAAATAGAAAGAAAAAAATATGTTATCAGTAAAAAGTAGTAGTTTGAGTTGGTTAACAGCAATCTTTATTTGTGCAGGTTTGTTCATTGTTTCCTGCAGCAGATCAAAAACCACAAATAAAACAGAAGAAGCTGATTATTCAATAAGTATCACATCTCCTGGAGGCTATACAGCCTTAGGTGTAAAGGTTCATGGAGAAGAAGGTGCAGGAAAGACTATCATAAAGAAAGGTGATAATATTTTAGGCGAGCTCCCCTACTCATTGCCGGTTTCATTCAGTCCGGTTGAGGATATCTTATTAGTATCAGAACGTGCACCGGATGATGACTGCCAACACTATTTATTAAATATCGGAGCGGGAGAACTTAGTAAAGATGAAAGTAAGAGATTGGATTATGTTTTTGGTGGGCGTTATGCAAATAAAGCAAGTTGGTCTAGTGATGAAAAAACAATCACGCTGTTTTATTCACCAGAATTATCAGATATTGCTCAAAAGACCTTTTCTGTAGATAATTTACTTTCAGATCATTCTCAGAAATAACCAGCAATTTAAGAGAAAATGGTAAACTGTTGTGTTGCTTCGCAACTTATTTATATAGTAGATGCCGATGGGGACATCGGCGCTCCCAACTGCAAGCTGGGCGTTCCCGATGGGGCAAGCCCACCGGAGATCTCCTGCAACAAAGGATCGTTGCGTTAATGTCCGAGCCCACGGGACTCGGCTACAGGTTGCACTCTGTGCGAGACATTTTTTCTCTTTCCTTTTTCCACCCTTCTCGGTGTGCATCGGTGGCTAACATTCTTCTCTTTTTTAAACTTTTTTGTTGATATTATTCCACAATTTTGAGAAGGCAATGCTGACAATGGCAATTAAAAGAAAATCAAACGGCACCCTGAATCGAAGTCTGGTAAAAAAGACTGCACTCATAAATGCCATGCCAAAATATATAAAATAGAGATATTTTTCCGTCCTGCTTAATGGAACTCTGCCGATAAAGAACAATCTTACTATGGCAATAAGAAGAAGCGGAATATATGACAAGAACATCACAATATCTTTAAGCCTGGATCCCTGCTCTTCCACAAAAAGTTTATTGGTATAATTAAAATAGTTTAAGGTTTTTCCTAAATACAGTTTAAATGCAGCACTCGGATTTGACTTTACCCACTCAATTGCCTGATTTCTGAAATAGAGATCTTTATCATACTCATTCAAGTTCTGCTTTTCAATTTCCAACTCATGTTCTTTCCAGTCTATTGCAGTACCTGTATTAAATCGGGCATTTTCACTGTTACCGACAAAAAGATTAAAACCTGAGTTAGTTGCAATTGGTATAAATTTGTTAAATACATAATAATTGCGTCCCGTCCAGCAAAGTACAACAACTGCCGCAAGAGAACAGAAAACAAGAGGTCTGATTAATTTGCTCATAAATTTTCCGGAATCTGTAAAGAACATAAACAGAGCAACAAGAGGTAAGGTTAAAATAAAAAGAGGAATAGTCAATATAAGTAGCCCATGCAATATACCGGCAATAACAAGCGAGCTTAGCTTATCACCGGATTTCAGGATAATCAGGGTAGTTAATCCAAAAAGCATAGCTCCAAAGATTTGAGGGTAGAGAAACCCGGATGTGAAATAAAATAGTGGATATAGTCCAATTAAAGCAATACATATCACTTGAGTTCTGCGGTTGTTTTTTTCAGCAACAATCACTCCATATAACAGAGCGGTTATAACAAGAAAAATTGAATTCAATATTTTCAGTGCAACAATCTTGTTGGTGCTTATCCATGAAAATGCTGATAATACCAGAGGATACAGAGGTGGTCGATATGCAGTACTTTGCATATTCTCGTCAATGTATCTGTGGTGAGCGGCTATCTTTTCAGAGACAGCAACATAATCTCGTTCATCCATGTAGACAATTTTATTGCCGCTGAAAACATTAACAACAACTGATATCAAAAGAATTGCAAACAACATAGCACACACTGATTTTTGCCAATTGTTATAATCTTTCATAGTTACAAACTCATATAATTCTTTCATCTTATTTAATCCAAACTTATTTCACTAATAAAAGTTTCGCCGAAAAATATATTAAACTAAATAAAACTATAAACGTTACTGTTTCGGTATAAAGTGTTTATAGTGGTTCAGTTTGTCAAACAAAAATTCTTAATTTTATAATTGGATTCCACTTTTGCTCTTATCGTTGTTGATGATGATGCCAAAGGCATCCACTTATAAGCAATCAAAAAATTGTCTCAAAAATCGGCACCATTATATCCTTACTTTTGTATCGTCAAAATCAAATCTGAAATACGCATTTGTTGCACTCTGATGAGTTTTGACTAAGATTGGCATATATACAACCAATTAAGATATTATTTGTTTTTCTTCCCATAATCTTTTATATACTTTTGTTTTAATGCTTCCAAGTTATTTATTCTTTTCAAAATGTTCTAAATATAATGGGAATATGTCACCATAAAGATTTTGTCCCAAATCATGTAATAATTTCTCTTTTTTTGTTCCTGATTCAGCTTTATTCAACTCATTAGTGAAACTACTAAACGGTAGCCCTATTTCTTTTAAAGCATCAAAACATGGATAGTTAGTCTGAGATCTATTTGCAAACTTTAAGTCAATGTTCTCAAGAAATATGGGAACTGCCTTTCGTGAATTAATACCTATTAAAGTGTTGTTAATATTATCAATATTTAGAAAATCCTGTTTGGTTAAATCTGTATTTAGCTTTTCAATTGCTACATTCTCAATCGTATCGTATATCATAATGTTATGTTTCGTATCTAAAGCAGAAGAATATGTTTTTGCAAATTTCTTCACCCAAACTCCATAAACATCATCATGTTTAGCCGATATAATTTTAAACTTAAAAGTTAGATTCATTTGGGTATGTATATTACTATCTCCATTTAGACGTCTAAATTTAGCAACTATATTAGCTGTGTATGTTCCCTCTAAAGACAAATCAAACAGGTAGTTCAAACATGTTGTTTCTTTAGCCTTAATATTTTTATATAATTTCTTTAAGCCCAAACGACTTGAGCCATGACTAAACAATATTCTTTTTGCACGCTTAGTCATTTCAACTTTATTTCCTTTTGAATCATAAACCTCTATTTTGACTGTATCAAAAATCAATTCTCGATTAACAGCAACAATATCATTTGTGTTATTCACAATACTTATGTCTAACATAATTGGCTCATACAATAAAAAAGTGTCTGATTGGATGTCCACAGACAACATACAGCCATAATCATTTGTTGTGATGCTTGCTGAATAAGCAAAAGTATGACCAAAAATAATGCAAAATATAAAACCAATTGCAATAAAACCTTTATTTATTTTCATTTATTACTCCTTATTGAACTGTTATGAAATCAAATGTTTCTGTAAATGTGCTATTCCATTCAGGAAAACTATATGTGTCAACACCAACAGGGTCAACTGTAGGACTATTTCCAGAATCTAAAGTCCAAACATCATTTGTACCTTTTGTTGCTGCTCCCGACCAAAACCAAGTCATTTTTTTTAATGGAACCCAAACACTATCATCACCAGATGGTTTATACATTAAATACGTTGTAAATTGATCTTCTCTATAACAGTGAGTTAATGCAGCATCACCTATATTTAACTGAGATTCAATATAAGATTCCGCTTGATCAAATGTTAAATGAGGGGAATCGTCAACATAGCCAGTGACATCAGGTCTAAGCATTGTAGTAGAGTTGTCGGAAACAGAAGATTCAATCCCGAAATACGTAATATAAGTGACACCCAATGCTGTATGTTCATCAACAACATAATCGTTTCCCGTTGAGACTATAAAATTATTTATACCTTGGTGTACTATATGAAATTTGATAAGCTGTATTAAAGCAATTGTTCCAGAAGCATTTGTGCCTGTAGTAACTTCCGGATACCAAGTTATACCAGGACGAAATAAATTTTTCTCCCCATACTCAAGTCTTAATGTATTTGAATCTGTTTCTCTTATTCCTACTGGAGGGGTTGCTATTGTCAACGCACTCGTGAAAGAACAAGTTGGTTTTTGAACACTAAAATTAATACCTTTAGTATAATCTTCTCCGTCAACAGTTGCTGTACATTCAACGTTATTAGTCACAGCTTTAACCCAATAAAAATCAACGATTGATTCATCAAAGTCATTCCACTCCAGAGTTTCTACTGTTCCCTGTTCAGCTGTTGTAATATAATTTTTTATAACATCAGGAATAAAATTGTTATATCCAGGAATATCCCATTGAAAAACAACATTATCAAAAACATCTGGTTCAAAAGATGCTTCTAATGAAATTTTTTGCCCAACATTTACTGTAACTGCATTAGTAAATACATCATTACACTTAATTTTCAGTTCCGCAAAAGTTACACTCACTTCCTCCGCCGGTAAATCATATCCATCTAAAACATATGTTACTTCAACATCATGCTCCCCAGACTCAAGAGCTTGAACATAAAGTTCCCGCTCTGCTCCTTCAGATAACAGGTCACTGTAAGAGTAATTATGATATGGCTGCAGTCGATTGCCATTTGGAATATATGAATTTGTTCTTGTTGTCATAGCATTACTGTCTTCTGTCCAAACTTTAATTTTTGTCTCATCAAAATCAAATCTGAAATACGCATTTGTTGCACTCTGATGAGTTTTCACTAAGATTGGCATAAAGTCGCCAGCATTGTCAAGGTCATTAACATTGTTAGTACCGTCATTGTCTGCATCTTCAAGCCCCGTGAACATGCTGATACCATCT
>CAYTUX010000106.1:0-10458 GCA_964441455.1 uncultured Victivallales bacterium
GGAGGAGCTGTTGGCATAACCAATAGATATAAGAATGCGCTACACTGCTCCCCTTGCTAAGGGGAGCTGTCGAGCGTAGCGAGACTGAGGGGTGATAAAAAAACATAGGGATAAGACAGCTAGCTTTGCTAGTCCCGCAAGGCGGGATCTTTATCCCATTGATTTAAAACAAAATAGGGATGCTAAGAGTGGAAAGCTTTTGACATAATCTAAAACAAAAAAGAGAATAAAATGAAGACAATAGAATTCAAACAGAACTTAGAACTAAATGGTGATTATGAAGTAATTGTAGTCGGCGGAGGACCGGCGGGCTGTACAGCAGCCGCAGCGGCTGCTCGTGAAGGTGCTAAAACTCTTCTTGTGGAAGCAACCGGTGCACTTGGCGGAATGGGAACTTCCGGACTTGTGCCGGCATGGTGTCCTTTTACTGACTATGAAAAAATAATTTATAGAGGTATGGCTGAAAAAGTTTTAAAAGCCGGAATTGATGGTATGCCGCATGTTGCAAGTGACAGATATAATTGGACACCAATTGATCCTGAGCTGCTGAAACGTATTTACGATGATCTTGTAACAGAAAATGGAGCTGAAGTCCTTTTCAACTCAATGCTATCTGCTGTAAATACCGATGATCAAGGCAGCGTAGAAAGTATAGTTGTTGCAAACAAAGCTGGTCTTACTGCTTACAAAGCCGATGTATATATCGACTGTTCCGGAGATGCGGACTTGGCAGTCTGGGCTGGTGCAGAATATGAAAAAGGTGATGAAGAAGGTGATCTGCAACCGGCAACTCACTGTTTCATGCTTGCAAATGTTGATGACTATGCATACATTTACGGAAAAAACCTACATGGTGGTAATCCGGAAAGCCCAATTCATAAAATTACAGCTGAAGGAAAATATCCTTTAATTCCGGATAAACACAGCTGCAATAATCATGTTGTTCCGGGAGTAGTTGGATTCAATGCAGGGCATATCTGGGGTGTTGACAACACAAAACCCCAAACGGTTTCAAATGCACTAATACAAGGTCGGAAAATTGCATATGAATTTGAGAAAGCTCTGGCAGAATATGCTCCAAAAGCTTTTGCCAATGCAAAACTTGTCGCAACAGGTTCTCTTATGGGAATCAGAGAGACTCGACGTATCATTGGTGATTACTATCTGACAGTTGAAGAACTTATGGAGTTCAAATCTTTTGATGATGAAATCTGCAGAAATGCATATTACATTGACGTCCACCACAAAAAGAAGCAGATTGGCGGAAAACATGAAGGTGGTGATGGTTTCAGGTTCCCGAAAGGAAAAAGTCATGGATTGCCCTATCGCTGCTTAACACCAAAAGGTATTAAAAATGTTTTAGTTGCTGGACGCTCAATCTCAACAGATAGACTTACTCAAGGAAGCACCAGAGTAATGCCCGTATGTCTGGCGATGGGTGAAGCTGCCGGTATTGCTGCAAAAATGGCTGCAACGGAAAACAGCGGCGATGTACATGCTGTCAATACTGACTCTCTTCGTGAAAAACTAAAAGAGCATGGTGCATATCTACCATAAAAATTTAGACGAGTAAATTTTTGAAAGTATAATAAAGAATTTTATGCTGTTTTGATAACCCTTATTACTTACAACTATCAATAAATTAAAATAAAGCAGAAAAAAACACTGTTTTATTATATTTTTTGTGGACAAATTCATTTTTTTGTTTTAATATTAACTCAAATTGAATTTTATGTATCTATAATTAGTTATTAAAGATACACAAGTACAACAAAAAAAAGGAAAGAGAAAGGGATGCTATTCCTATGAAAAAAGCATTGATATTATTAACTGCCGTGATGCTGTCTGTTAACGTGTTTGCACAAGGCACAGTTACTACAGTTGAAAAAGGTCGTGGCGGTGTTATGGGGTTTATTGCCGGATGTTGCTTTGGTGTCAGAGCTGCCGGTGCATACAACGATGGAAAAGAGATACAGTGGAGAGAATGGGTTATGCTTATTCCCTACGTTAGTATTGTTTTCTCAATCTGGAATGGAATAGATGGGTATGCAAGGTGTCACAACAGCTGATTTAGCTGAAAGATATGGTTCTATATACTATTAATCTGAAAGGTCGATATAATGAAAAAAACATTAATATTATTAATTGCAGTAATGATGTCATTTAGCGTATTTACGCAAAATACTTTTGCTGCTGAAAAGGGTCGCGGCGGTGCAATGGGTTTTATTGCAGGTTGCTGTTTTGGTATAAGAAGTGCCGGTGCATATAACGATGGAAAAGAAGTCCACTGGAGAGAATGGGTTATGCTTGTTCCATTTGTAAATATTATATTTGCTGTTATGAACGGCATTGATGGTATGGATGGCACAACAACTGCTGATCTGGCTGCACAATATGGTTCTACATATTATTAATAGATAAAATGAGAATCTTTGGAATATTTGTTAAAAGGAATCTAACTTTGGTTGGATTCCTTTTTTGTTTTTTATTCACATATGCAGCGATTTCAGAAGTTGTTGGAGACAACAGACTATCTGATTTTGTCAAACAACTTGCTAAGGAAGGCGACTGGCAAAATTGTTATATAGAAGCAACAAGAGCAGATATAGCAGACCCTGAAAATAATGAACTCAAATACTACAGAGCAGTTGCTGCAATAAAAACAGATATAAATAAAAATTTTTTTCTGACAAATCTTCATGACATCTACACGTCAACAAACAATCCGCCATCTGACAATACTAAAAATATGTCTGCTTATGAGTACGGGCGTGAACAATGGAAGGCAGGAAACGACCAAGAGGCATTTGATGGATTGACATATAGTTTTTATAATGCTGCCGACCCGGAGCTGTTTATACTTTCAGGATGCTCTCTATTTCAATTTGCAGATGACTACCCTAAATATAAAAAAGAGTATCCTGATTTATATATGCAGATTAATAGTACTCGAGACTTATGGAATGCAAAGTTTTTCAACATGAGCAAAAAAGAACATCGCAAAGATGGCATCATTACAAAAGCCGGTAAAGGATTTATATCATTTTACAGAACTCAGATTGGACCGGCAATTGGAGAAAGATGTGTTATGCAGCCAAGCTGTTCTGAATATTTCAAGCAAAACATTAATAAACATGGTATTGTTGCCATACCCATGCAGGCTGACCGATTTTTCAGAGAACCGGATGAGAGTCACAAAAACAATAATATTGTCATTGTTAATGACAAAATTAAACATGCCGATCCAATAACTGACCACGATTTCTGGTTTAAAAAAAAATATTAACATAAGAGCCTCTTTCAAAAATCCGCTCCCTGCTGGAAGCGGCTACAGTCGTTGGCAGAAAAATCAACGTTTTTGGGACGTTTAACATCTGTAGCCGAGGTCAGCCTGTCCAGCTGTCAAACCCTGCGGGGAATATTTGCTAGCTGTGGCAAACCTCGGAAAACCGACTTTTGAAAGAGGCTCATAAGAATAAATTTATAGTTGGTGATATGAACCGAAAAAACTCCGCTCACAGAACGGACACTAAATTGAATAAAAATAACGTTGAACTTAAAAATATGAAAATAATAACAACAATAATTTTTACGATATGCTTTCTTTTGAAAACAGATGCGATAACAACATTTGATTCAACAATTGAACTGGCAAAACAACTTGACTCTTCTTCCGAATATAAGCAGTCAGCAATTGAATTCAGAAGAGCAGCCCTGTTTGCAACCAACAAAGCAGATATTGCTGCTCTCTCTATGTTTGCTGCTGATGAATATATAAAAGCAAATCTTTTCAGACAATCTTTAGAACAACTGGATAAAGCCGGAGAACACTCAGCGAATCTTGATAATGAACTTGCTCTATTATACGCCAAAGTAAATGAAAAATTAAAAAACTTAGAAAGTGCCAAATTTTATCTTGAACCTCTAACTTTTGAGGGAGGCGATATTGCAAAGTATTCCACACTTAATATTGCTGCATTAAATGTTCAGAACAATCAAATTAGAGATGCTGAAATTGTGCTGCGAAATGCAGATTTTGATACTTCGAAAGAGTTAATGACAATACAAAATTACAATAAAGCAAAAGATAAGAAACCATGGCTAGGTGGAGTTCTTGGTATTATTCCGGGACTTGGATATGCCTATTCGGGAGAGTATGCAAATGGTTTAAGATCTTTAATTTTAAATGCTATCTTTATTTTTGGTATGGTTGAAACTGCTGATGAAGATCAGTGGGGACTTTTCAGTGTTGTAACATTTTTTGAACTTACCTGGTATACAGGCAGTATTTATGGAGGAATCGACTCGGCTCACAGGTACAATCAGGCTCGAATGCAGGAATGTGTAAATGACATATTAGGTGACACGGACTTCAAATTTGAAACTGAAAAAATTCCAACTGTTAAAGTCAGTTTTCAATTTTAAAAAATGAAAAAAATAATATTTACAATTTTACTTATTACAAATAGCCTTTGGGCCGGTTACATTGCACTTGATACAACCACATCCACATCTCTTACTAATCAAAACCAAATCGCTGTTTCGTGCACAATAAAAAACAGAGGAAATGAACCTGCAATCAATATATATCAAGAACTGATACTGCAGGATAAATTAATAACATCTGACACAAAAAATATATTGCCGGCTGATTCTTCAATATTCATAAAATCCGCTTTTGAAAATTCAGATTTGGATAAAGGTAGATATTATATTGTTATAAAAACACACTATTCAGATGTAAACAATTACCCCTTCTCAACAATTTCATCAATAACAATATTAACAGCATTGCCCCAAGACCTGCCCCTATTCAACCCTGAACCACCAAAGCCGCTTGAAATAAAAACAATAGGTAAACTTAAGGTTCCTCTAAATAATATAAATATTCTCCCACAAACAGGCAAAATTTCATTATACGTGCCTGATAATCTTAGAACCTCGGCTCCAATTGAAATTTCAGATGGTAATTGGCCGAAAGAAGCAGAATTTCTTATAACAAATGAAACCGGCTTGCCAAACAGCAGTTTTGTATATGAATTGATTATTGAATATGATTATAATGATTTTCATGAAAGTATAAATGCAAACGGTATTATTAAATTACAGCCATCAATATTTTCATTGATGAAAGTCCAAATTATATTCTCCATAATTTTTCTTTTTTTTGGATTTTTATTTTCTGTATCAGCAAAAGTGAAAAAAATAAAAATCAACAAATTATTTATTGTAATAATGCTTCTGGTAACATTAAGCTTTATTATATATCATCTTGAACCGTCAAAAGTGTTTCTGAACACAATTCCGACAGGTGGTGATATTCCTGCACACAACTATATGGTAAAACATCTTAAGGAAAATCTGTTTTCAGGATTTCCTGTAAGAATAATTTCATGGGCTCCCGGCTGGTGGTGCGGATTTCCAATGTTTCAATTCTATTTTCCATTAGCATATTTTATTATGGCTCTCTTAAGTTTTGTAATTCCAATCAACATTGCATTTAAGATCATAATGGTGGCAGGAGTACCTATATTGCCTTTGGCATGCTTCTTTGCTCTAAGAAGATCCGGTTTGAAACCCCAAACGGCACTGCTGGCAGCACTGATGACAATTCCATTTCTGTTTGACAGCTCTAATACGATGTGGGGTGTAAATATATATAGTACTCTTGCCGGAATGATTTCAAACAGTATAAGTTTTGCTCTATTTATATTAACTGTTTCTTTTATGTCAAAAGATATTGCCGAATCAAAAATTCGTACAAGCTCTATCATTCTGCTTTGTTTACTAATTTCATCACACTTCTTTACCTCAATAATGGCTGCTCTTATGGTGGTTGCAATGCCGTTTATGTTCCCGAACAAAAAATTATATAAATCATTTCTGACAGCTGCTGCTGAAGGATTGATTGCTCTTGGCTTGATGAGCTGGTGGATAATCCCATTAATTTTGAAAAAGGAATATTCTGTTGATTTTGGATTGAATTGGGATGTGAATATTTTAAAACAGTTGCCTCTCTCATTTAAAATACTTCTGGTTCCGGCAATGACAGCGTTGTTTATTCCCGGAAAAACCAGAAACCAATGGCGAATAATATGCATCTACTTATGGATGATGATCTGCGGACTATTTCTGTTCATCTTTGGTTTTGACATCAATCCTGTTTTTGTTAATGTTCGGCTATGGCCATTTATCACTTTTCCAATCTGTATTCTGTCCGCAATTACAATAGGTCAATTGCTTAATTTAAATAATAAAAAATATATTAACTATATTATTATCTCTTTGGCGGCAGCAATTACAATCATTATTCCACAAAATCCAGGACTGGCAAAACAGATGGCGGATGGAAATTTTACAGGACTTGAAGGATTGCCCTACTATGAAGTTATTGAAAAACTTGTAATTCCACTGGATGGAACTCCCGGAAGACTGGCGAATGATCTTCACCCTGACAACCGGATACTGGGATCAAGCAGAGTTTTTGAAACCGTACCGACCCTAATTGACAAACCTATTCTTGAAGGAGGTATTGTGAACTCTGCTATTGGCTCATATTACTCATACTATGTACAAAGCGAAACTTCAGACAACTGTGCAGGTTTCCCTCCTTTAGTAAAACCGACAACATTCAACATTGAAAATGCAACAAAACATCTTGAACTCTTTAATGTCAAACATTTCATTGCTCGTTCCCCAAGAACAGTCCGTGCATTAAAAAAACATTTTGACTGGAGTCATCTTGATGAAGTCAATGGTTGGAATTTATATGAGCTGAATTCTCATGACGGCAATATGGTTGTTGTACCGGAGTATGAACCAATTTTTGTGCAGACAGACAATTGGAAAGAAAATTCCTTAGATTGGTTGTATAATATCAATGCTCTTAAACAACACTTCGTCTTTGTAAAAAATAATGATAACAATGCGATTTCAGAAGAAAATTTTTATGATCTGCTTGAAAAAATCAACAAGGACTCTACTAACTATTTCGCCAATCTTGCTGAAATTGATACAACTAAACCGGATATCATAGAACAAACATCTTCAAAAATTGTCTTTAAGACCAATCAGATTGGTACTCCGCATATAATCAAGATGAGCTATTTTCCAAATTGGAAGGTTAAAGGTGCCGAAAAAGTCTATATGGTATCGCCTGACTTCATGCTTGTATACCCTGCTCAGCAGGAAGTAACTCTATATTACGGTAAGACTTTAACAGATATAATTGCATATCTCATTTCCATGCTAACCATGATTGCTGCTGTTATTATAGTTTTTAAGCATACTTTTTAATGCATTCCAACAATTTGGAACGCAGGCGGGTAAACGAGACAGACCCGATTTTTGTATCTAAAGGATTTCTAATGTAGCGATCTTAGATCAAAACTCGCATCTCAATGGTTCTGCGTCATGACGTTCAAGCGGCATTTCATTTCAGGCTGGTTGAACTACAAAGTGTATAAAAACTTCGGTGGTCGGTTGCAGATGTAACTGATGAACCGCCGTCAATTGGCTCCAACAACTATGGTACGCCCCCATGCCGTCCACAACCATCACATCCTGGCTAACGGGTTCACTGCACTCGACCACCTTGACCATCAACGACCGCTGGGCTTGCGGGATGCTGATAGCCAATCCTTTCGGCAGTTGGGTCAGCTTCAATCTCTGCTCAAGATGCACACACTCTCCCTCAATGCTCCAAGTGAGCGAGAGCTTCGCATCGAGTCGCTGCCACTCCGGATTGGGCATCCAGCCATGGGCGACTTCTTCCATCAGACTCTCATAGGTCAGAGTCAAGCCTCCAGGAAACTTCTTCACGCTGGCCGGCAACTCGCCGGGGCCGAACACCTTCCCTTTATGAAGCACCACCGGCACCCCGAAACGCATGGGGCAGTCCCAGGGATTCTCAAATAGGCCCGGGCTATGCATCCAGGGCGTGTAGTCAGAGCCAAGCCAAGCGGAGACAAAAGGTAGTTGAAAAGATAATTGCTCGTTACGAAACATCCACAGACCGGCGTTGCGCCGGTCGAAGCGGATGAGTTCATCACGCGGGGGAAAAACCGGGTCTTTTGAAGCCGGTATGGGTGGCAGGTCCCGCAACGAACGGGCAACCCCTGCCCCGCCGCTAAGTATGCCGAGGGTCATCTCCAGTAAGCGCTTCGGTCCACGGTAGCCGTCAGTCATGCGGTAACGGTGAGCGGTGACCAAGTCGTCGCTGAACCAAACAGGCAGTTGTGCGGCGGCGTTGGCCACCAAAGCCAAAAGTCGTCCCGGATCTTCACTCAACTGCTCGCGCAGAGCCATGGTGGTTTGCCCCATGGTCTGGATTATGGAGAACAGACCAATCGACCGACCGTATACGACGCAGGCACCGTTTTCCATAGCCAATGTTTCGAGCATTTGCACATCCCGGTGCAGCCGCTCCCGCAAAGGCTCCTGAGGCAGCAGGTGCCAGAATGGCCCACACAGCGACATCACACCCATCGAGTAAGTATCGTAGCGGCCGACCCCGGTGGCACTGTCGTCAAAGTAGTCGGTTGTCTGGTTCAGCAGCAGCTTTCGGCACTGCTCCAAGGCCGCCTCCAGAATGGTGGTGTCCGTCAGCAGACCCAGACGCTGACGGGCAAACTCCGTGCGGGCCAGCACCATCCAGTAGTTGGCAGACCACTCGCCAATAGTTCCGTCCGCCTTGTAGATATGGGTGGTATCACAGCCCACAGCAAGGTTCTGAAGCTGCTCATCGGAAAGCCCTTCCAGAAGGGGATTGTTTTCGAATGGACCCCATTCCAGCAATGTCTCGGCCAAGGTCATCGATCCGAAAGTTTGTGTGCTTGGACCATCGATCGTCGGCAGTATGCGTCGTATCCAATCCTCTATCCGGATGCCTTGCAACCGTTCTACACCCAGAGCATGCAAATGCCCCAGCAGTCGCGCCAGTCCAGAGTAGGTTTCGGGAGCAATGGGGTGCCCAGCTTGGAAATGTGGAATCACTGGGCCTGAAAAAAAACGGCTCAAGATGGCTTCTGTGCGCTGCGTGACCCATTCTGCCATTCTGTCACCGAGCATTTGCGGTGTGTCGGAAGATCCCGTCCATCCGATTTTTTCCTCGCTTTTTGTATGAGGGTTTATTGTCATCGTGAAGTTCATTTCTGAAGGTTTGTCGGTATTATACCACTTTGTTTTAATTACTTGCTGTTCCGCAGAGTGAATTCTCCAGGTTGCAGTTTCTTGAAAGGCTTGTCGCCGCAGTTCACCAGCACCTCGGTACCATCGCTGTAAAGTGTGCGGCCAACACCGGGTGCCGGTTCCCAGCGGCCCACGATATCCAGTTTGCCCAGACGGGTCATGTAACCTTCCGGGCCGAAAGCGAAATCGTAGGCTTCTTCCAACATCTCCGCCTTGTCCGCATAGGCGGAGATGCCGAAAGCGGGACTCTTGCGCATGCAGACCTCGGACTGTGGAGCCTGCCCCATGTCGAGAAGTTTGAGCAGGCTATCCCGATTGCCGATGCCTTCACAGCAATTGTGACTGCCATGCAGCGCCACGGCGAGCATCGGCACCGGTCGATCCAGAAAATACTTGCCGATGGGGCACGCCCGAAGAAATGCACCCGGATTACTATGGCAATGGAAGAACCCGTCCACGACGCCAAAGTACTGTCCGAACGGCATCTCCGTAGAGAGGCTGCCCATCGTCTCGATTGCAACCCGACACTCTTCGCGTATCAGTTCCATGTACTGTGATCGGAGTCGCACCGGATGTTGGGAAGAATAACAGCACACGAAGCCGCCGACAGCATCGTAGTGGTGATGCCCATGGAATCCCAGCCGTGCCAGTGCCGGCAGATCACGCTTTACGTGTTTGTTCAACGACACCTCGGGGCAGATACGATGCGCCTGGCCACCACTCCAGATGATGCTCTCCCAATATTCGCCACTACGATGCCGAATAAGATCGTCGATGCTAAACTCGCTGCTGCACGAATATGCGGCGCCGTGGCTAGTGTGCACACCAAGCAGGATATCGTGCGCCTTGCACCAGGCAATCAACTCCTTCATTTTTACTTCACCACCAACGCGTTCGTCCACCGGCAGGTATGTCGGGCACTTGCCGTCGTGTCCTTCCTGTCCCCAACCCACGAGAATGACAGTTAACTTCTTCATGCCACGGTCTAAGCATTGACTGATAATCTCCCGTGCCTCGTCGCAGGTGCAGGTACAGTGGTACTGACCCTTGCCCTCGGGATGCGGCTCTTTGTAGGCCATGAATATCTTGAGGAAGAATCGCTCGACATATTCCATCGCCTCGGGACGAGTCTGCGCTTTCTCGGCCCAGACCTGAATGCCGCGTTCCGTGCGCAGAAACTTGCGATACATCGTTCCGACAAAAGCATAGCCTTCTCCTTGGGGACAGTCGGGCGGAGCGAAGCGGTACTGGACCTTCCGGTTGCTCTCG
>CAYTUX010000107.1:0-3361 GCA_964441455.1 uncultured Victivallales bacterium
TAGGACATTACACTACGTTTTCCCGCCATGCGGGATCGCAGGCTCCAGCCTCACTTCCTTTGTCGTGTCTCGAACACCTCCTCCCGCAGTGCGGGACTATCCCGCAAGGCGTGGACAGCCGGGGAGGAGCTAATACGTCCTCGGCGTCCGTTAAACTAATTTTCTAATTTATCACCCAAAAAGATAAAAATCAAAATTTGATTCCTTAATTTTATTAATTAAAACTCATACTTACATCATTAACCAGAAATCTAAGGTATTTTTAAAAAAAAACTTGAATTGTTAGTGAAAACTAAGTATAGTTCCACGCAATTTAAAAACAATATATTTACTTTTAGAATCGTTCAACTTTTAAAATTAGATTAGTCTAACAAATTAACGAAACATTCTATAACATTTAAGGAAATAACAGATGACAGAAATAAGTAAGCTATCGGATATTCGTAAAGGCCGATGCTATAAAGTTCATGGGTTTACGGAAGATTCTGACTATTCAGATAAACTTCATAAAATGGGTTTTGTTGAAGGAACAATTATCAAACTTGCTCCCGTAAAAACTTACGATCCGATAATATTCCAAATTCGGTCAAGTCGAATTGCATTACGCAAAAAGGAAGCAGAATTTATTCTTGTAAAGGAGATGTGCGAATGATTAATCATGTTGTTAAAACTGTAGCCATTGCAGGAATTCCCAACTGTGGCAAAACAACAATTTTTAATGCATTTACCGGTCTGAAACAAAAAGTTGGAAACTGGCACGGGGTTACTGTGGAAAAGGTTGAAGGTTCGTTTCTGTTGAATAACAACAAAGTCAATGTTGTTGATTTACCGGGTACATATAATTTGAGTCCTGACTCGGAAGATCAGAAAGTTGCAGAAAAAGTTATTACAGATGGTGAATATGATTTAATTCTTAATGTAGTTGATGCAACAAATCTTTCTCTAAATCTTTATCTGACTATGGATTTGAAAGAGCGTACAAACCAGATTGTGGTTTTGCTTAATATGGTGGATGTTGCCAAAAAGGAAAGGATAAATGCTTGTCCTAAGGCGTTGAGTAAGCGGATAGGTCTGCCTGTTATTCCTGTCGTTGGGGTGAATAAGGCATCTGTTGAAAATGCACGTCATGAAATTGAGAAGATTGTCAAGCATCTGCCTAAGCATGAGAAGCATGCAACCGAACGTGAAGTTATGAATACTGTTGCGAAATATGCTCATATTGATGAGATATGTGAAGAGGTTCAGGGTGATTGCAGTCATACAGAAAAAAGTTTTACAAATAAGGTGGATTCAATTGTGATGAATCGTTTTCTTTCTGTTCCGATATTTCTTTTTGCAATGTTTGTGACCTTCTGGCTTGCAATTGGTCTTGGTTCTGTTTTTGTTGATTTTTTTGATATAATCGGAGGTTTGATATTTGTTGATATACCAACTGCAATTTTAAGTACCCTTCATGCACCGCACTGGTTAATTGTTATATTGGCAGGGGGAATCGGTGTCGGCTGTCAAACTGTTGCTACATTTATTCCTGTTGTTTTCTTTATGTTTCTGGCTCTTGCAATTCTTGAAGATCTTGGCTACATGGCACGTGTCGGAGTTGTTGCTGACAGGATTATGCGCAAAATAGGGCTCCCCGGATCGGCATTTATTCCTATGATTGTAGGATTCGGTTGTACGGTTCCGGCTATTCTGGCAGCAAGAACTCTTGGTTCAAAAAGAGATAGATATATGACTATGTTTATGGCTCCTTTTATGTCTTGTGGTGCAAGATTGCCTGTATATGCACTCTTCTGTGCTGCTCTGTTTAAAAAAAATTCCGGATTCGCTGTGTTTATGATCTATCTGTCGGGTTTGATGTTGGCTATTCTGACCGGTTTCTTTTTAAAAGGAACTCTGTTCAAGGGTAAAAGTTCATATTTTGTTATGGATCTGCCCTTGTACCATGCTCCACGTCCGGTAAGTATATTAAAGACTGCCGGATTACGGGTGAGTGCATTTGTAAGAAAAGCAGGAGCTATTGTTGTCGTTGCTGTTGCTGTTTTAACTGTTGTTAATACTGTTGGAATAGAAGATTCAAAATTGACATTTGGTAATGAAGACTCTCAGAACTCAATTCTTGCATATATTGGTAAAACCGTTGTTCCAATCTTTAAGCCTATGGGGATTAAAGAGGATAACTGGCCTGCTTCTGTAGCTCTCTTTACAGGACTTTTTGCTAAAGAAGCAATTGTGGGAACTGTAAACTCTCTATATGCTTCAATTGATATGAAATCGGAGCAAAACAACAATGCTGTTGAAAATGAACAAAAAATTGATGTTTTACTAACCATCAGAGAGGCATTTACATCTATAAGTAGTGGTTTTATCGAGATTATAAGTTCTTTTGATGTGCTTGGCTTTAATATTGTTACCGAAGATCTGGAGGAAATAACAGCAATTACGGGGACAGAGCCGGAAGTTTATAAACATATAGCCAAACACTTTACTCCCATATCGGCATTTGCTTATCTGTTGTTTGTGCTTGTCTATTTTCCATGTTTAGCAGTTCTTGGTGTGGCAAAACAAGAGATGGGTGGTTTTTATGCGACCGTTATGGCATGTTACTGCACCTTTCTAGCTTGGTCAATCTCAACACTGTTTTATCAAGTAGCAGAAGGAAAGAATTTTGTTTACATAATAATATCTCTTCTCTCTCTTTTACTCATATACGGCGGTTTGTATCTGGTTGGCAGATTTACCAAGAATGTTTAGTCATAGTTGTTAGTTTAACGCTTAGATGAGGTTCGAGTTTGCGAGTTGCTTTCATCGATTTGTTAATGTTTTATTTTCTAACATTAAGTTAATGAAGTCATTGAATTTTTAGTTTTCAGAGTCATGATTAATTACCATGCATTTATTAGTGCGGACGAGCCTCAACCAAAAGAAGTTATCCGCAGATTTCGCAGAGTAACGCAGATTGTTTTTGAAAGCATTCCAACAAGTTGGAACAATGGTCTTTTTATAATTGCTCTTATACCCCGCCATTAGCATTAAAGAAACTTCTTATTTATTTATGGCTATAGTTTTGCTGATGGCGGAGTAACAAGCATTATGAAAAATCCCTGTTAGATTTCATCGAATTGCTTTCAAAAACGGGAACAGTTGACTGTTGATTTTTTTTGATCGATTATTATTTTGAACATTTATAACTGTATAATTATCAATAATTTACACGACCATTTTTAACTTGTCAACTTTTCATAACAATGAGGACATTCGTTACACTGTCCGAGCCCACGGGACTCGGCTACAGGGTGAAACACCCCATAAGACATCCAAGGCTTTCCGTCCGAGCCCACGGGACTCGGCTGCAGGGTGAAAC
>CAYTUX010000108.1:0-6255 GCA_964441455.1 uncultured Victivallales bacterium
TTTTGCTAATTCTAAAGCTTCGTCATCAGTGATTTCAGTCGAAATCCAAAGTGGACTCTCAATACTTTCCCAAATTGTCTCTGCCAAAACAACCCGTTCCTTAATATCAAGTTTTAGAGCTTCACATGTAATTTGTTCCATTTCCATTTTTTATCTCCTAATTTTTTTCACCCCAAAGTCTGTTAAAAAGAATGTATCTTTCTTTCAAAGATTCCATAATAAAACCCTTAATTATGAAACAACTATAATACAGGCGGCTGTTTTTGTCAACGAATTACACAAACTTGCACTAATTATTCTGTAACCCAAAGTCAAAGATCATATTAGCCAAGCATCCTTCCAAAGAATATGCATATGCTTTTTCACTTTGAAGTTCCAACTTTTCTCTACGGCTCTCCTTGGTATACCTTAGTTCGAAGCACATACTCTCACAGCTCGATTGTATAGAATTAGCACAAGCCTACTATATATTTTCTTCTGTTTTTGAAGAAAGCTTTTGCTTTAGCACTTCTGAAATAAAAATTCTTAACCATTCAATACTTTTTTTGAGAATGAAAATCGATGAGAAAACAAACGACTTACCATATCCAGAACATTCTAAATGGTACATTCCTTTTTGTTTTATAACTTTAAGCTCAAAAGGAATATTCGATTTATAAGGAACAACAATATAATTTTTGCGTAATATCCAAAATCCACTAACGTTGGCATGTTTTGTAAAATTATATCTTCGAATCTTTAGCCTATTTATAATTTTAATATAAATGCTTTTGAATATATTTCTATGCCTGTTATCAAGACCAGAAAACAATTCTAAAGCATCGTCTCCAAACAAAGCATATTTTTTTACAAAGAGAAATTCAATTAGAGCAACAAAAAATATAATCGATAAAACTAAAAGGCAACCACAGATAATAATAACAGGCAAATAACTATTGGAAATAGTTAAGACCAATTTGGCATACCAAACAGGCACAATAATCACAAGAAAGGTAAAGAAACGGTATAAGCAGAAAAGTAATATAATCTGCACAAAATAGTTATTAAACTGTATAATAACATTGTTACCAGATTTTATAATTCTAAAACTCAAAGGTGTATTCTTGGTATATATTCTCATAATTCTATGTTTTTTCAATATGATCGGCTTATATTAAAAGATACTTGTTATAAAGCAGTTTTCAATAATAGTCCTTGATTTTATCATTATTCAAATCAAGTTCGGTCTCTATTTTTTCACCACTAGCATCAATTAACATATAAGTATCAAAAGCCCGTTCAAAAACACTTGCAGGAGCTTTAAGAGTAAATAAAAACAAAGCAATATCTTCCCCAAAAACATACCTGTCACGCCATTTTTGACTATCAGTTGCTAGCAGAATTGTAAAACCAACTAATGACGCATCAAATATATACTGATTTTCTTCTTGATGCGGATCTTGTATACCCTCAATTGCTTTCATTGCTCCTATCCAAATCTGATATGCACCTTGCAATCCTACTCCCCAGCAAGCCACAGTACCTAGTCCACCGGTTTGCGCACTAATATAAACTGCAGCACCTAGTGTACCAGCTCCCTGTAAAACATCTAGACCTCCCTCTCCAACTCTTCCCCAGTTAGCCCAGTCTTTTATGTCTAAATCCAACCCTTCAGGATCAACAAACATCACGGGGTTGTTGCCGCAGAAGACGTACTGGTTCAGACCACCGTTGATGCCAATTGGATCTTTGAAGAGCCACCTGCCTGTTTCTGCGTCATACCAACGAGCACGAAAATTATACAAGCCGGTGGTGTAATCAATTTCCCTTCCTTGAAAGGTGTAACGATTCCCAAGAGCTGATTGTTCAAGCTCATTGCCGTTGCTATCAAAAACTGTCACTTCGCCATAAGCTGTGTATGTGTAGCTTTCGGCAATATTCCCGTTCTCATCCACCAGAGCAACTACAGAATTGTTGTGATTTCTGATGTAGAAATAGGTGTTTGTCTCACTATCTCCGTATGTCGTCATGGAAATGATGTTGTCATATCCGGGAGCATAAGAATAAGAACGTAATAGTTCTTTGTTCTCATCAAGGTCTGCAATGATGTTTACTCCTGAATGAACATAATATTCAATATTTGTTGTGTTCCCGCTTACTTCCTTCCTTGATATGCGTTGCCCTAACACATTATAATCGTAAGAAACTTTACCACCCACTCCGTTAGAGGACACAGAGTCCACAGAGGTCAGCTGATATCTTTCATCCCATGAAAGATTCAATTCTTTGCCATCAACATCCGACACCATATTGGTCAGGCATCCTGCCAGATTATAATGAGCTTCGCCGTTATCACCCCAGCTTGCAAGGCGATTTCCTAAACCAAGAGTATAGCTGATATTGCTGTCGGTTCTTACTGCATCACCTTCTACAACTGCTTTAACCTTCTGAGTTCGGTTACCAGCCAAATCATATTTATATGATGTGATATTATCACCGTTGATTTCTTTTGTCAAGCGGTTCAAGGTATCAAATTCATATTTTGTGACATTTCCACTGTCATCCACCACATTAGTAATCATGTCCGCATTGCTATACATGTAATTATATGATCTGATGACTGAACCATCAGCTGCTTTCCATTCAAGCGATATGGGTCTGTTCATGATATCATATTCGTATGAACAGAAAATTCCGGAGGCGGAATTTGTCCAGGAGGAGGCAAGTCCGTTTGTCGGGTTGTAGGAATAGGAGATTTCCTGAAGTGAGAAGGATGAAGTTTGAGGAGTGAGAGCCAGCGAGATTTCCTGCTCTTCATTTTGATAACAACTTCTTTGCAGGCATGTTGTTTTATCTTTTAACGGAGGCATGTATATGCAGTCCACCTGAAGTTTCAAAATATACCCAGTCGAAGCCAGCCATCCATGCAAATTTTGCCAGTTGTTCCAGATCGAGGTTTTCTGCGGTAATGTCAATAGCTCTTCCTTCTTTGTGCAGAGATCTTGGAGCGTGTATGCCTTCGCATCTATAGCTGTCTTGTACTTTTAGTGTACCACCTGCATTATTGACAAGAGTTATCAATTTTTCAAGAGGTTCTTTAATGTTTTTATGAATACTATGGTCGCACTCTGTATCGTAAGTCGTTTCGTCATGATCGCTTTCCCACCAGACGGTTTCGTCATCAAAATATATTAAATCTCTTCCGGCGGAGAATGTGTTCAGGTCTATACTTCCTGAAGCTTCAGATTCCCTGATCTTAGGCATATATGTGTTTCTAGGAAAGCTTTCAGGCTCTTCTCTAAGAGCAGGTGCTTGTATAAGATCAGGTTCTCTGTTTGTTTCAACACCAAAAGTTTTTTCATGAGCAGTCTTCTCTGATTTTTTGTCTTTGCATCCGGTTTTACACATTAATGGACTAAGCATAATCATTGTTATGAGTATAGCAGAGAGAATATAGGCTGGTTTGAAATGACCGTTTTTGGCATTTTTGTCGCCGGGAATTTCCAAACGGTTATTTTCATTCATTTTTCTTAACATAAATCTTTACCTTTTTCCTGAAAATTAGTAAGTTGCAGTAATAATAATATTTGGGTTGTTCTTTTAATTTTGTAAAAGAATTAAATAAGTTAACGGAACAGAACAACTTGTTCTTGTATAAATTAAGTTGTGAAGATATAAAAAAAAGAGATTTTTTTCAAGTAAAATAGGAATAATAATGAAAAGAGTAAGCAGTCGTTTTGATTTTTGTGTTGTAGGAGGTGGTTTAGCAGGATTAATTGCGGCAATATCTGCAGCACGTCGAGGTGCAAAAGTTGCAATCATTCAGGACAGGCCGGTTTTTGGAGGAAATTCATCTTCAGAGATTCGTATGCATGTTTGTGGTGCTCATGGTTCGAACATGCGTGAAACTGGTCTTATTGAGGAGTTTCTGTTGGAAAATCATTATCGAAATTCAACAGCGAACTATTCTATTTGGGACAGTGTGCTCTATGGCAATGCAAGATATCAGGATAATCTGGAAATATTTTTAAATGCTTCGGTAAATTCCTGCGAAATGGATGGTACTAGGATAAAGAGTGTTACTGCCTGGCAGATGACTACGGAAACCTGGCATACCATTGAGGCAGATATTTTTGCCGATTGTTCAGGAGATGGGATTCTTGCTCCTCTATCCGGTGCGGAATACAGGATAGGCAGAGAGGCAAAGGCTGAGTTTAATGAGACAATCCCTCCTGATGTTGCAGATAAGAAGACAATGGGAATGTCTTGCCTGATGCAGGCAAGAGAATATACAACACCGCAGAAATTTATCGCACCTGATTGGGCACATAAATTTACAAAGGCTGAAGATTTAAGAGGTCGAAATGTTCATGTCAAGCATACAAATTTTTGGTGGATGGAAGTTGGAGGTGAAAATGACAGCATTCATGATACTGAAGATTTAAGAGACGAGCTGCTGAGAATATCTTTCGGGGTATGGGATTACATCAAAAATTACTCTGAGTTAAAAGATGAGTATGCCAATTGGGCTATTGACTGGCAAGGTTTTCTGCCCGGCAAGCGTGAAAGTCGTCGTTATATTGGTGACCATATCTTAACACAGAATGATATTGCTTCAGAAGGCAGGTTTGATGATATAGTTGCGTATGGCGGGTGGTCGATGGATGATCATTTTCCGGCAGGCTTTTATCATCCTAAAGCAGGCACAATATTTCATCCGGCTCCATCACCATATGGCATTGCATATCGCACTCTTTATTCCCGGAATATTGAAAACTTATTTTGTGCAGGACGTTGTCATAGTGCAACACATGCAGCAATGAGTTCCACAAGAGTAATGAGTACGACATCATTGATGGGTCAGGCTGTTGGTACTGCAGCAGCTATTTCAACGAAATATAAGACAACCACCCGGGGTGTTTATGAAAATTATATTGATGAATTGAAACAGACTCTTATGGATGATGATTGCTACATTCCCTGGAACAGTAGAACAATTTCTTCAATTTCTGCATCTGCAAGACTTACAGCAACTTCAGGAGAACCGGAAAATCTTAGAAATGGCTGGAACAGACAGATTGGAGAAAATTCAAATTCATGGTGTGGTAAATCTGGCGATATTATTGAATATCATTTTGAAAATGGTGAAAAAATTAAAGAGATTAGAATTGTTTTTGACAGCAATCTTGACAGAGTTGATCCTGAAAAGAACACAGACGCCAAAAACATGAGAAATTTTTATACACTTAGTGCTCCTGAATGGAAGATGCCGGAAGCTATGGTTAAAGAGTTTTCTGTTGAAATAGAGTTTCTTAGTGGCGATAAAAAGGTTATATTTGAGACAGATAATAACTATCGGAGACTTGTAAAGATTGGTGTTGATGAATCTGATGTTAAAATTGTCAGATTGATTCCAAAGAATACCTGGGGATCAGAAGATATAAATATTTTTGAATTTGATATAAAATGATTAATCTAGTTCTTTTACAACCGGAGATACCTCATAATACAGGTGCAATTGGTCGGACATGTGTATGTTTGAATGCCAGTCTGCATCTTATTAAGCCTTTGGGATTTCACCTTACAGATAAATATATTAAGAGAGCTGGAATGGATTATTGGCCATTTTTAAATGTGACTCTGCATGATTCATGGAGTGATTTTCTTGAATCTGAAAAGCCGAGGCTTTTATCTTTTGCATCCACAAAAGGGCATAAAACATATTTTGAGCATAATTTCAAAGAAGGTGAATATGTTGTGTTTGGTTCAGAATCGAGAGGTTTACCGCCTGAATTCTATGAGAAGTATAAGGATTCTCTTATAACAATACCAATGCCCGGAGAGTATGCAAGAAGTTTAAATTTGGCAAATTCTGTATCAATAATTGCTTATGAGGCTTATAGACAGATATCAATTGCGAATTACGAATTGGTTAGAGAGTTAGGCTGTTAGATGGTCAGATGGGTGAGCAATACCCCTCCCACCTCGCACGCGAGGTGACCTCCCCTAAACAGGGGAGGAGCACTTTGGATCTGAAAGGGAAGAGGAAGATGTTAGCCACCGATGAACACCGAGAAGGGCGGAAAAAGGAAAAGGAAGGGGAGAACATCGAACGTTCAACGTCCAATGAGGAAGGAAGGAATACCCCTCCGTCACGCTTCGCGCGACACCTCCCCTAAACAGGGGAGGAGCACTTTGGATCTGATGGGGGAAGTAATTTTTGGAGCACCGATGCTCCTCATCGGCATCTTGGTTGGTCATGTGTCTGGCGTCATG
>CAYTUX010000109.1:0-16437 GCA_964441455.1 uncultured Victivallales bacterium
TTATATTTTAAAGGCGGGTTGAAGCACCCCGAGCCTACAGAAAACATTTGCAATCAACCATTTAGCTTTGATTGCAGCATCCTAAACTGTAGGGTCGGGGTCCGTGACCCCGCCAAAAAGGATGTCCAACCGAAAAAATTAAGGGTATTGACTTTCATTTAACCATAAATTTGACATTTACATCATTTTAAGATATTATTCAGGGAAATAAGAAGTCTTCATATAATTTATGGGTCGTCTATTTTTTTTGTTTGGTTTCTAAGACTATAAATTAGCATTAAATTAGAACAAAAATAAAAGACTCACAATAATTTATGAAGAGATAAAATAAAGGTGCAATTTTATGAGCAGTGAAATTTCAAAGACAAGAAAACGCAAAACAAAGCAGAAAGAGCGTAAGCAAAACAAAGACCACAACAAGAAAATGCCATTTTTTCAAAGACCGATTGTTGGTTTTTATATTGCTGTCATATTGTGGGTTATTTTTGTTTTTCTTACATTAATCAATATAAGTACACAGTCAGCCGTAAATTTCAAAACACTATTTTTATTGACAGAAAAGTCTCTATTTATTTTTGTTTCATTACTGGCATATGGGATATTGACAAACACAGTTATACCCGGATTTTTAAAGGATAACAAGCTGTTATTTCTTGCATCTTTCATATTAATTTGTACAGTTGGTTTAACAAGCGTTATGATTTATATATCATCTGCTCTGAATATTCCGTCAAACTTGTACATCTACTATCTTCCATTTGCAATGGCTACATTTCTCGGAACAATGTTTCACAGCAGGAAACTGGGAATTATGCTAGGTCTATGGATGAGTTTTAGTATTTCTCTTGTTGCAAAAGATAATGCAAACGCAACTTTTATTTTTGCAATGGGAATGATTTGTTCAGCAGTTGCAAGTGAACTTGCTCTGCATGTGAAATCCAGATCAAAATTAATAAGCATAAGTATCAAAGTTGGTGTAGCCCAGCTTATTTGTGTACCAATAATTTACTCAATAGATATAATAAGCTTTGAGCCATTCTTTATGGTTAAACAGGCACTTGCATGTATTGCCGGCAGTCTTGTTTCAGCTGCTGCAACAATAATAATTGCTCCCGTCATAGAAAAAATCTTTAATATTACATCAGACATAACACTTTTCGAACTTTCAGACTTAAGTCATCCCATACTTCAGCGCCTTGCACTCAAAGCACCAGGCACGTACCACCACAGTTTAGTAGTTGCCAACCTTGCACAGGCTGCTGCTGAAGAGATAGGTGCAAACCCTCTTGCTGCAAGAGTCTGTTCATATTATCATGATATAGGAAAACTTACTAAACCTGAATTCTTTTCAGAAAATATACCAGCAAACGAAAGTCCACATGATAACCTTCTGCCCAGTATGAGCACATTAATTGTCACATCACATGTAAAAGAAGGCATAAGCCGAGCGATAACCCATAATCTACCCCAGATAATTAAAGATATAATCATGCAGCATCATGGAACATCTCTGGTTACATTCTTTCATCATAAGGCAAAACAACAGCTTGAACTTGAAGAGGAAAACAACACATCAAAAACAAAAGAGATTTCAGATATGGATTTCAGATATCCGGGTCCTAAACCAATGACCAAAGAGGCCGTAATAATAAGTTTAGCGGACTCAATAGAGGCTGCATCACGTTCCATTGAAAAACCAAACAAAAACTCCTTCCAAAATCTGATAAATAAGATTGTTGCAGCCAGACTGGCAGATGGGCAGTTAGACAACACAGAACTCACATTTGCAGAGCTAAATAAGATTAAACAATCATTTGCACTTTCGCTATCAAGTATTATGCATGGAAGAATAGCATATCCGGACGACGATGATAACAATAATAAACAACCAGACAATACACAAAACAGAAAAAGTACAACTGAAAAAACTGACTGATTTCTTCTTTCAAAAACTGCAGAGACTATCCTCAAAACAGTGGGATGAAATATCGGTTGTAATTGTTGATGATGTTCAAAGTCAGAAAATCAACAACATGCATTTACAGCATAACTACCCTACCGATGTAATTACATATACTCTTCCGCCAATACCAGGAGAAAATACTTTCTCAGGAGAAATAATCGTCAACGCACAATATGCAGCACGACAAGCAACCAAAAACTTTCCTTTTTCAAAAGAACTTGCCCTATATATAGCACATGGGTTTGACCATTTATCCGGTGCAGACGACAAATCACAAGCAGAACAAAAAAAAATGAGATGCAGGGAACTGCGCTGGCTCCGTGAAGCCCATAAAACACTTCAGAAACAATAGAGGAACCTGCTTTTTTATAGCTACATCACCATCGCCTCATAAAACAGGCGATATATATATCTGTTACCTGCTGCTTTTCCTTTTTACTACAACACTTGAACTTCTTGTTTATTGCCATTTCGCTACGCTACATTGCTTTAGGCAAGCTAAAGCCTCTTACCCTGCGGTCGTATGGTCGTTTATTTTCCAGTACTTTTCTAAAATTTTTATTATAAACAACTTATAACACCGTTTTGTGCATGTCAACTTTTCATGATAATGAGGACCCAGCTACTAATTTCAGAACAATTTAATTTCGTAATTTTAAGAGCTGCTTTATATTAGTAGCTGGGCTCCCAGTTTTCTGTTTTTGAACGTTAATCTCTTTCTAAAATGATTCTGTCATAAAAATGATTCTGTCGATAAAATTTTCTTAAAATCATTCTGCTGTAAATTATTCTGCAAGCAATCCTTTTGGTTGCCTGCCTGTCGGCAGTCAGGCGGCTATGCCGCCCTAAGCTTATTCCTGTTTCTTTCAATCTTTGTCTGTTATCAATGGTACAAATCTAACATATCCATGAGTCAATTTTTCAAACCCGTCTTCTGTTTTTGTAGCTTCTACCAGTTTTTGCACTCCGTTAATTAACTGAGGGTAGACAATCTTCCCGCCGACTTTCAGCTGCTTTTTCCACTCTTCTGTTATATTTTCTGTAGTTGCAGCCACCTTAATACAGTCATATGGAGCTTCTTTTTCATATCCTTTCGATCCATCACCCTTAACTACTTCCACATTTTTATATCCTAGTTCGGATAGTCTAACTCTTGCTGTATCAGCTAACTTCCCTATTCTTTCTATTGTAATAACTTTTTGACACAGATGAGAGAGAATAGCTGCTTCATATCCAGAGCCTGTACCAACATCTAGTACTTTTGATTTTTCATTTAATTGAAGTATCTGGCACATCAATGCAACTATATATGGTTGAGATATTGTGACACCATGTCCTATGGGTAGCGGATGATCATTGTATGATAATTCCTGGTAATCTTCAGACACAAATTTCTCGCGAGGTACTTCAGAAAATGCTTTTAATACTTTTTCGTCAGTAACACCTCTTGCAGAGATTTGATTTTCAATCATCTCTTTTCTTTTTTGTGTAAAGAAATCCAATCTTGTGTCCCCGTCATTATAAGAATAATTCATTATATTTCCCCTTTCTTATACGGTTTTTTATATTTTTAAAAAAAAGACGCTAATGCATCTTATCTTCATTATTATTAACTATTTTTGTTTTCAAGCCATTGGTTGGTTTTGAAGTGATCAAGGTGTTTTTGATATCGTATTGATTGATAGCTTTCGATCAAATCAAATAGTTGTGCATATGTTTCCTGATTGAGATCGTCTTTTATTCTTATCAGCCATAGATCCCAGCTTTCGTATTCTCTTCTGTGCAGTTTTTCATCAACCATCTTATTTGTAATATTGCACATTGCTGCAATTAGTTGTTTTCGAAGAAGTTCATCTGCTGATCTCTCTTTTTTATGCTTTAGCTTTTGTCTCAAGAAAAACAATCCAATAATAATTATGGTCAGAAAACCTCGAATACTGATAAGAAATTGCCAGACAAACAGAAAGATGACAGTCAGAGCATCAGCAGCGACACCGAATATATCAGCTTGACCTAAAGTATACAGAAGATTCTTCCACCAGAATACTAACCAATCAACAGTAAGTCTAAAATTATCAGGTGGATCGTTTGAATAAGGAATGCCGGCCGAGGGAGTTGTCTCAACTGTTATCCATCGCTGTTCAGAGTCATCCCAGGCTTCAACCCAGGCATGCCCTTCCCGTTCCCGGACGACAAAACGTTTAATCCATGGATTCCAATCATAGCAGACAAATCCTCCAACGACTCTTGATGGAATTCCGAGAGAACGCAACATCAAAGCTGCAGCACTTGCAAAGTGAATACAGTAGCCCTCTTTTTTCTTCATAAAATCAATCATTGGACTGTATCTCTTCAACCTGACTCTCATCTCATATTTAAAATTTTCAGCAAAGTATTCCTGCATACAAGATACAGCCCGATCAATAGATTGTGCATCTTTTAATCCTTCGCAATTTTCAACCCACTCTGAAACATTTGCAGTCAAATTTGTGGAAATATTGAGATATGTTTGTCTGTTAAATGTTTCGGGAATTTGCTGAACACCTTCGAACTGTCCTTGATCTGCAACAGAGATACTGTAACGTTCGGGCTTCACATCAGATTCTTCAGGGTAAACAGCACCATTTGGATCTATTGTGAAAAAAGAATCATCGCCGGAAAGCGATAAAGCATTGCCGGGCAGGCATATTGCGGAGATGTATCCGGGAGATATAACCTCAAAGTTCCAGATATTTGTATCACCGGGTTTTTCATATTGCGTTAATGAATAAACTAATTGGTCACTTTCTGAAAAGGAGAGTTGCTGAACATAATCAAGCTGATTTGTTTTTAAATTCCCTTTATACCATCTTCCTTTTTCATACTTAGTATATACATCTTCTCTAAGATAACCCGGTATTCTGTCTGCTGAAACAAGCAAAATTAATTTTTCTCGTTTATGAAAGTTTGCCGGAAGAGAAGAACCAAGATAAATATATTCCTTCTGCCTGTTTCTGACATTTGAATTTAGGAATCCAATGTCGAATCCAAGAGCAAAATCCTGAAATTTGTATGCAGATATTTCAACTTTAGGTGACACTAAGATTGCAATCACAATGATAACAATATATTTTGTCCAGCGGAATATGTTCTCTTTTAATCTTATTCCTTTTCCAGAAAACTTGACTACTCTTGTAGACTGCACAAGGTCATCCATAATAACGAAAAGTAGAATAAAAATCCACAAAAAGATCTGTTTCATAATTTCTGTTGTTTGTTCTGACTCCAAAAGCACAATCATAACCATAGGCATACAACATACGGCAATAGAAGTAACCCTCAGTCGTCCCGAACAATAGAAAATTGAGACCAATGCATATGCATAAAAGACAATAACAAAGCGATTTGTCAAGTAGTCTCCACTCATCATATCTCCATCCGCAGGAACAAGCTTGGTGATATTAACAATTATGCACAGAATTGTAACAGTAAGCCATGACCATATATACCAACGAGAATTTTCAGGAAAAGTTTTAGACATTGAAACAGCGGTTAAAGCACATATTGCTGTAAAAATAAACAGACCCGGATTGCTGTCCATACAATACCACCAGGTTACCCAAAGCAGCATTATTGATGCAGCAGCAACAAGTAATCTGCTGCGTTTTTCCGGTTCTTTACTTTTATCTTTTTTAAATCTTATAGCGAACATACTTCTCCATCTAAAATTTCTTTTGCAGAAAGACAGAGTTCTTCAATGGGATAATCATCCGGTCTTTTTCCGTCGTCTGTAATTAGGACAAGTTTGACCCCCAGCCCATATGCTCTTAGTGTGAATACCAGATCTTTTCTTCTCTTATCCCAGTTAATAAGAACAAGGCATACACTTTGAATCATGCTGATTTCTTCAAGGAGCATTGGTTCAAGTTGGTTGAAAGGATCATCGGAGCATGGTTCAATTGCCGCAAGTATATCGAGTACCTCTTCAAAATATCCAATGCGGCCGGTACTTATAAACCGATAAACTTGAGGACCAGCAACGAGAAGTTCCAGAACTCGATCTGTAACAGAAAGATAATCAACGATAGATGCACTTAATGATAAAGCAGCTTCAATTGGGTTGGTTTTTGAGATATTGGCAAACAGCAGCCATTTAAGCAACTTGCGACTTACCTGCGTGTCAATCATTACTGCAGTTCTTAGGCGACCTTCACTCTGAAACTCTTTCACAACTAACGCCCCAACTCGTGCAGAAGATCTTGGATGTATATGCCTCAAAAGGTCACCTTCTCTAAACTCTCTGCACCCATGAAATTCAAAGGCCTCTCTGGATATTTTATTTTCAGCGGAAAGTTCGTTCTGATTACCGGTACCTAATGGGATATCAAGATAATCTAATCTGGTGTATTCCGGGTATATGAACAAAACGTCACCTTTTCCGGTTCTGCCCCATCGCCAGAAACCACAAGGAAAACCTGTGTCGTATCTTACGCCGGGCATTGTATAGACTCCTCTGCGGTTTGCATGCCCTAACCCGGATACAGTTACACTCTCACCGGGCTCAAGTCTCCTAACCCATGCGGCCTCTTTAGTGAAGCATATAACATCCGGATACACTAAAGTGTCTATGTCTATATATCTGGCACGACGCTTTCCAATGTTTTTTACATCATAAATAGTTTCAAATACGGCACCACTTTCCACACGTGTTGGCATTTTAACATTGATATGCAGATCAGGAACAGAGAACAGACCGATTATTACCGAAATAAGCATAAGAGAGATCAGGGAAAAGCCTAAGATGCAGAAATCACTTCTGAAGCCAATCATCATAATGTATAGAACCGGGGCAATTCCGAAAAGAAAAAAGAGTATAAGGCGAGTTGTGCAGTGTGCTTCAAAAAAATAGTAGAACCAATGAAGAATTGGAAGTCTCTCAATTGTTGTACCACGTCGACCATGCTGAAAACCTACGGGAGGTGATTTGAACATCCTCCAGAAAGAGACAAACTTGTTCGGTTTATCTTTCATGCAGGCACAGATTCTGATTTGATAATTTCTTCCACAACCATCTCTCCTGTAAGTCCGCTATGTTTTGCCTTCACTTCAACAATAAGTCTGTGAGCAAGAACCGCAACTGCAAAACGTTGAACATCGCCGGGACGAACTGTATCTCTTCCGTCAAGAAATGCGGCAGCCTGTGCACACCGTCTTAAATCAAGTGCTCCTCGAGGACTTGCTCCAAGTCGTAATCGTTCATCTTTTCTTGTTTTTACAACAAGCCTTACAATATAATCAAGAACAGATGCTTCAACTTCCACTTTTTTAACTTCCTGTTGAATGCTTTCAAGCAAAACGGTATCCATGACAGCGGTAACCTTTGAAAGAGGATGCACAAATTCCTGATCATTAAGAAGCTGCACCTCGTACTGATGTTCCGGATAACCAAGAGAAATACGCATTGAAAAACGATCAAGCTGTGCTTCAGGCAAGGGATATGTTCCATTGTGCTCAATAGGATTCTGTGTGGCAACCACCCAAAATGGCGAGGGCAGAATCCTGGTCTGCCCCTCAATGGTCACCTGTCTTTCGCTCATTGCTTCAAGCAGTGCTGACTGAGTTCGAGGTGAGGCTCTGTTAATTTCATCCACCAAGACAATATTTGCATGGATTGGACCGGGGCGGAAGGTGAAGCTGCCATCAGCAGATGAGTAAACCATGCCGCCGATAATATCTGTAGGCAGAAGATCCGGCGTGAACTGTATACGGGAGAACCCTGCTGTCAAAGAAACAGCAAGAGCTTTTGCCAAAGTAGTTTTTCCTGTTCCGGGAACATCCTCAATCAAAATATGTCCATCAGCCAGAAGAGCAATAAGAAGTTGATCTATTACACCCTCTTTTCCTCTGATAACCTCACCAAGGTTACCCTTCAGTCTCAATAATCCATCCCTTAAATCTGACATGTCTATTCCTTTCTAAAAATCGTTGATGGTTCGTCGTTCTTCATCGTCCCGTCGTCCACCAATCTCCGGCGGGCTTGCCCCGTCGGGATTAAGACCAGTTTTATTATTTAGTCGGCACTTGCATTCCAAGTCTTTCATAACAAAGAGCTGTAACAACCCTGCCTTTGGAAGTACGGTTCAAGTAGCCTTCCTGAATAAGATATGGTTCATAGACTTCTTCAATAGTGCCAGTTTCTTCACCAACGGAAACAGCAATGGTACCCAACCCTACCGGACCACCTGCAAATTTATATACAATTGTTTCAAGAATTCGTTTATCCATCTCATCAAGTCCATGAGCATCAATGTCAAGCATTGTCAATGCTTTGTCTGCAATATCCCTGTTTATTACATTATCTGCTTTAACCTGTGCATAATCTCTAACTCGTTTGAGCAGATTGTTTGCAATTCGTGGAGTACCACGTGATCGGCATGCAATTTCAAGAGCACCATCTTCTTCTATATCCACATTTAAGATTAATGCAGAACGTTTTACAATTGAAGCGAGAAATTCATGATTGTAGTAATCAAGTCTGTTGCTCAATCCAAAGCGGGAGCGTAATGGTGATGATATAAGTCCGCTTCTGGTTGTTGCTCCAATCAATGTGAACCTTGGCAGTTCCAACCGAACAGATCTTGCATTAGGTCCCTGATCAATCATTATGTCCAAAACATAATCTTCCATTGCAGAGTAAAGATACTCTTCAACAGTTTTCTGCATTCTGTGTATTTCATCAATAAAAACAACATCTCCTCGTTCAAGACTTGTCAGTAAACCGGCCAAGTCAGCAGGCTTGTCAATAACCGGTCCGGATGTTGCTTTGACATTTACCCCCATACTATTGGCAATAATGTAAGCCAAAGATGTCTTTCCCAAGCCCGGAGGACCAGAAAGCAGAACATGATCTAAAACTTCATTTCTGCCTTTTGCGGCATCTACAGCCAGTTCAAGTCGGTCGACAACTTTCTTCTGTCCTTTAAATTCTGTAAACTTTGATGGTCTGAGACTAAGCTCAAAAGGGTGATCTTTCTGACTTAATTGTCCTCTAACATTTTCTTCTGTCATCATGTTCCTTTCATAAATCGTTGTTCGTCATAGTCCTGTATTCCTCTAATCCCGTCATCCGGGTGGACAAAGACGGATTCCACATTTACGAATTTACGAATTTGCAATCATTTTCCTGAAAGCACTCTTTTAATAATTTCTTCAACCGGTATTTTTGATATATCTTCTTTATCGGATATACTAATAATTGCATTTCTTGCTTTTTCTTCTTTAAATCCCAGTGCTATTAACGCCATAAGGGCATCTTTTGTTTTCTGCATCTGCAAAGAATTTTCACTTTCTCCGGCAATTGCTTCGAGTGACTCTGCAATTGATACTTTACTTTTCATCTCAACAGCCATTCGCTCTGCCATTCTTTTGCCGACACCGGAAATTGATGACAGCCTTTTAATGTCACCTTCAATAACAGCAAGCTTCAGCTCTCTGACGCTTAATCCGCTCAAGGCACTTAATCCAAGTTTTGGACCAATGCCTGAAATGGAAATTAGTGCCTCAAACATTGCTCTTTCAGCTTCACTCATAAAACCATATAGAGTATGCGAGTCTTCTTTAATATGTTCATGAATTATAATCCTGCAGCTTTCTCCTATTAAAGGTAACCTGTCATAACTGCTTAATGGAATAAAAACCTCATATCCTACCCCGTCAACATTCATAATTATCTTGGCAGGCTGTTTCAGTTCAATAATACCTTCTAAAAATACTATCATTTATATTTCCTCACTTTCAACCATTGCGTATGCATTATGATTATGAATACTTTCCATATTCTCTGTTTCAACTCTATACCATGAAATCCTTCTGTCTTTCTTCAAAATTACAGCAATATCTCTTACAACATCTTCTGCAAAAGCTGCATTATCATATGCCCTTTCTGTAACAGCCTTTTCATCTGAACGTTTTAACAGCGCATAAACAGGCGAACTTGCATTGGCTTCTATGATATCAATTATCTCCTCAAACCATATCAGCTCTTTTGATCTTATTGAAACAGTAACAGTTGATCTCTGATTGTGAGCACCATATTCACTTATCTCTTTTGAACATGGGCACAACATCGTAACCGGTGCTGCAACCTGTGAAATTAAATCAAAGTTTTTTCCTGAAAGAGATGCATCAAAGCTGCATTGGTAATCCATAACAGCTTCTGCTTTTGAAACAGGAGCCTTTTTTGTTATAAAATATGGAAAAGACATTTCAAGATGTGCAGTTTCCGCATCCAGATACTCCTGCATTTTTTTAAGCATACCTGCAATTTCAACAACAGCAATTTTTCCGTGATACTGATTAAGTATTTCAAGAAATCTTGACATATGAGTTCCCTTATAATTATGCGGCAGGTCTACATACATATTAATCTTTGCAACAGTCGGCTGTAAAACCGAACTTCTGTCTAAAACTTTTACAGGGTATTGAAGATCTTTTATGCCGACTTTCTTTATAGGCACATTTCTTGTATCCGGACTGTTTTGTATATCTTTCATTTTTTTCTCTAATAAAACCCGTTTTTTCAGTTCTGAAATGCCGTTAATGTAGTCGCTGATGATGATTATCACCTCAAAAATACTTGACATAACCACATTTTTGATGTTTTTTTTTATAATTACTATGCATTATATCATTTTTATCTTGAATTACAAAAGTATTTTATTATCATAGCGACATGGATTTATATTTTTCAAATATTTATATTGATGTGCTGGTCAAATTAGTTCTTGCAGCCATGCTTGGTTCGGTCGTCGGACTTGAACGTGAAGTGCATAGACGAGCAGCAGGACTAAGAACACACTTGCTTGTCAGTCTGGGTGCCGGTGTCTTTATGATACTCTCTCCACTCATAGCAAATCAGAGCATCAATGCTGCCCGTAGTGGAGATCCGGCAAGAATTGCAGCTCAAATTGTTACAGGAATCGGTTTTCTCGGAGCCGGTGCAATTATTAAACATGGCTCATCTATTAAAGGACTTACAACAGCTGCATCACTATGGATGGCAGCTGCAATCGGTATGTCTTGTGGAAGCGGATATTTTTATATTGCAGTAATAGCAACATCTATAACTCTTTTTGCTCTCGTAGTGCTTCCAAAGTTCTCAAGAAATGTCAATAAAAATCTCGACAGAAGAAACTTGACCTTTACCATAGACACAACGGATAATATTAATTCAAAAATCTTTGATTTCTTCAAAAACAAAAAAATTTCTGTAGTTGAATTTTATTCAAATATTGATGCTCAAAAAAAAGAAACAGAATATGTTGTATATATTATCGGCGATCAGGAAAACTTTGACTTGCCATACGAAATCCGCAAATATCTTAAGTCATTGAATATTAATCTTAAAAAAATTTCTGAACACGATGGAATTCATTTTTCATAAATATTTAAAATAAATTCATAACTCTAACAAAAATTTAACAAACAAACTGTAAAATACAGCGAAATATACAAAGGAATATAAATGGGAAATAAAATTAGAATAGGTTTTGATCTTGGTGGTACTAAGATGCTGGCAGCCGCATATGATAATAAATTCAAGAAAATTTGTTTTATAAAGCGAAAATCCAATGGTGCAAATGGTCAAAAGGAGGGTGTAAAACGAATTGTTGAAACAATCGATATGATGCTTGCCGATAATAATCTTGACAGAAAAAATCTCGAATCAATCGGATTGGGTATTCCGGGTCCCATTGATCCGGACAAAGGAATAGCCATAAATCTTCCCAATATGGGCTGGAATATGGTTGAAATTGAAAAACTGCTCGAAAAAGAGTATGACTGCAAGATAAAGATTATAAATGACGTTGATGCAGGCACATATGCGGAATACATGTTTGGTGCTGCAAAAAAAGCAAAATGTGCAGTGGGAATTTTCCCCGGTACAGGAATCGGCGGTGGATGCGTTCTTAATGGCGAAGTCTATGAAGGAAAAATAAGTTCCATGGAAATTGGTCATATTAAAGTTGAAAATCCGGGAAAAATTTGCGGATGTGGAAATTATGGATGTCTGGAAACAGTTGCAAGTCGTCTCGCAATTGCCGGTGAAATTTCAAAAGCAGCATACAGAGGGCAAACTCCCTACATGCTTAAGAAAACAGGTACAGATCTTGCAAACATTAAAAGTGGTGCAATTGCAAAGGCAATAGATAATGGTGATAAAGTTGTAGAAGATATTGTGATAGATGCATGCAGCAAAATAGGTTCTGTTGCCGGAAGTATGCTTGTTAACCTACTTTCGCCGGACTATATAATACTTGGAGGAGGATTAGTTGAAGCAATGCCCGAAATGTTTGTCAAACATGTCAAGAGTGCAGCAAATAACTCATGCATGCCCGTATATAAAGATAGTTTTAAAGTTATTGCGGCAACTCTTGGTGATGATGCGACAATTCTCGGGGCTGCGGCTTGGGCAACTCATGCAAAAAAGAATTAAGAGATAAGTTTTAAGATATATGAAATACGAAAATCCAAACTGTAGGGGCTAGACCTGCCTCGCCTATGAAAAACAAACAACAGATGAAAAATAACAGACAATTTGCAATAGTTGAATTTGGCAGTTCTGCAATCAGAATGGCAATTGCTGTAAACAAGGGACGCAACGATTTTGAGATCATTGAGAATCTGCAGCAGACTGTGTTTCTAGGCAAGGATACATTTACAACAGATCTTATATCCGAAAATTCAACGCAGGACTGCATTAAAGCAATTAAAAGTTTTTTTCAGACGCTTGATGAGTATAGAATTCCTCGTGAAAACATTAAAGTTGTTGCAACAAGTGCAATTAGAGAAGCATACAATCGAGATCAGTTTATTGATAGAATATATACATCAACCGGACTGTTAATTAATGTTCTGGATGAAGCGGATGTTTGCCGATATTCATATCTTGCTGTTCTTCCCAAACTGCAGAAAGAAACCTTTTTCAGCAATGGAAATTCAATGGTTATTGAAGTTGGCGGCGGAAGTACAGACTGTCTCTATTTTGAAAAGGGTAAAGTTGCAAATTCTCATGTTTACAAAATAGGCTCTCTGAGAATCAACAGTAAAGCCAAAACAGCTGTTTACGGCAGCAAAGAATATCTTGAAAACATTTCCGACTTAATCCAGCCCACAATCAGCAAAATTAAAATGTCCACAGATCCTTCCAGAAAAACAAATCTGGTCGCACTGGGTAGCGAGATGAGATTTATATCAAACATGCTTAAACCTAAGTTGTTAAACGAACCAATAGTTAAAATTGAAACAAAAGAGTTTAAAAATGCTGTTAAAAGTATCTCCAAAAACACTATAGATCAGATTGCAAAGAAATATTCACTCTCATATGAAGGAGCTGAATCTCTTTTGCCTACTCTTTATATATATCAGGAAATTGCACGAATATTTAAATTAAACTTTTTTTATATTCAGGATGGTTCTCTTAGAAGTGGTATCATGCAGGAGGTGATATCAACCAAATCATGGACAAATGAGTTCAAGAATCAGGTCTATAACTCAGCTATCGTACTGTCGAAGAAATACAATGTGAATTCAAGATATATAAGCACTGTCTGTAAATATTCAAGAGAAATGATTAAATTTCTTTCCAAACACTATGAGTTTTATGAAGAAGATGAAATAATACTTAATGAGGCTGCAATATTGCATGAAACAGGTCACTTTATTTCTCCGACAAAACATAATGAGCATACTATGTACATTATTGAAAACTCAGACCTGTTTGGTATAAGTTCATATAATAAAGAATTAATAGCTCTGGTTGCAAGATATCACCGCGGTTCAATACCTAAGAACACAAATTTAAAATATAGCACACTAGATAGAATTGACAAAATAAGAGTTACAAAACTTGCTGCAATTCTACGAATAACAAGAATAATGGGAATGTCCACTCAAAAATACATGAAGCATGAATACAAAATTAAAGATGATGTTCTTGAAATCTCCTTTGATAAAACTTTAGATACAAAAAATATTAATACTCAATTTAAAAATTCTACAGATCTGTTTTCAAATATATATGGCTTAAAGGTGGTAATTAAATAAATGAAAAACGAAGACAAATATATAAATAGAGAGTTCAGTTGGCTGCAGTTCAACAGAAGAGTACTTGATGAAGCAAACGATGAAACAAACCTGCCCCTTGACAAATTGTTTTTTCTGACAATAACAGCTTCAAATCTCGATGAGTTTATGATGGTTAGAGTTGGCGGCTTGCAGCTGATTGCAAATCAAAATCGTTATCAGCCTTTAGATATTGTTAATATGACACCAAAACAACAGTTGTCAATGATATCAAAAGAGTATAAACAAATGGTGAAAGAAATAGATAAAACTCTTGATTCAATAAATAAAAAGTTGGCTGAAAATAATATCAAACATCTTAAGCTTGAAGAAATCACAGATGAAAATAAAAAATGGCTTGAAAATTATTTTCAGAATGAAGTTATGCCGATAATAACGCCAATGCAGATTAACGGCAAGAATCAACAAACTCCAATATTGGAAAACTTAAGTTTATATCAGCTCGTTGTCCTTAAAGGTGAGTCAGAGAAGGAACCATATATATACGCAACTATTCCTATAGCAAGAAATATAAAAAGAATTATCGAACTGCCCGGTCGTTCAGGATTCACATACATAATGATAGAAGAATTGATGGAACTGTTTGCTCAACAGATCTTCCCAAACAAAAAAATTCTCTCAACCTTTCCATTTCGCCTTACAAGAAATGGAGATATTGCTGTTGAAGAAGAGTTTGCCGATAATCTCGCCAATGCAATGAAATCTGTTTTAAATGAGAGATTAACAAGTCATTGCGTTCGAATTGAAGTTCCATACACTGCTCAAAAAGAACACGTTAATATGCTCCAATCTCTGTTTTCTGTTGACAAAAAATTTACAGTCAAAACAAAAAGTCCGTTAGACCTGACAAGCTTTACAAAGATATGTTTTTCCGGAGATTTCCCTGCTCTTGTTGAAAAACCTTGGTCTCCTCAACCTTCTCCTAATGTGGATATGACAAAACCGCTGTTTAAACAAATTAAATCAAAAGACATATTACTTTTTCATCCATACGAGAGTTTTGATCCGGTAGTAAAATTTATAGAGGAAGCTGCTGATGACCCTGATATTCTTGCAATAAAACAGGTGCTGTACCGCACAAGTGAAGATAGCCCTGTAATAAAAGCTCTTATTAAAGCTGCAGACAGCGGAAAGTACGTTACTGCTGTTATAGAACTAAAAGCCAGATTTGATGAAAAAAACAACATTGATTGGGCAGAAAAACTGGAAGAGGTCGGCATACAGGTTATATACGGAATAAAGGGTTTTAAGACTCATGCAAAAATTTGTTTAACAGTCAGGAGTGAGTCTGAAGGAATTGTCCGTTATGTGCATTATGGTACAGGAAATTATAATGATAAAACTGCAAAAATTTATAGTGATGTCGCTTTGCTGACTGCCGATAAGGATTTGTGTATGGATGCTGCATCATTCTTTAATGCTGTTTCCGGATTGTCAGATCCTATACCATATAAAAAAATTTACCAGTCTCCTTTCTCTATTAAAGAAAAGCTTTTAGAGATGATTGAAAGTGAAACTGAACGAGCAAACCGCGGACAGAAAGGTCTCATAATGGCAAAACTCAACTCTTTAGTTGATAAAGAGATAATTGATTCACTATATAATGCTTCAGCAGCAGGAGTAAAAATTGAGTTAAATATACGTGGAATTTGCTGTCTCAGACCGGGAGTTAACGGCTTAAGCGAGAATATTAAAGTTATATCAGTTATTGATCGCTTTCTTGAACATGCGAGAATTATCTATTTTCACCAAGGTGGAAATCCGAAAGTTTTTATCTCCAGTGCAGACTGGATGAGAAGAAATCTTGAAAAAAGAATTGAACTGTTGATCCCCATTGAAGGTCCAAAAGAGAAAAAAGTCTTAATCAACATTCTGAAAACATCAATTAATGACACTGTAAAGGGACGAGCTATATTGGAAGACGGCACATATAGTAAACCAGATCCCAAATCAAAAGATAGTTCAAGATCTCAGGCAAAATTCTATAAAGAGGCAGAAAGAAAAGCTAAAAGAAAAGCTTCAAACAAACGAACACGCTTTGAACCTCACAAGGCTAAATAACCTCCAACCTCCGGCGGGCTTGCTCTGTCTCGTCCTGTCGTCCCCTCGTCCGCAAACACATTCATCACATTCATCCCATCCGTCCCATCTCCCCTCCTATTTGCTTCCCCCTCGTCCTCGCTTCTCAGTGTCCCATCTTCCCCTTCTAGACCCAAAGTGCTCCTCCCCTGTTTAAGGGAGGTGTCGCGCGAAGCGTGACGGAGGGGTAATCCTTCCTCATCTTCCTCTTTCCTCACCTTCCTCCTCCCTTTCTCCCCCACGTCCATCTCCGTTCCCCCTCGTCCTCGCTT
>CAYTUX010000110.1:0-21014 GCA_964441455.1 uncultured Victivallales bacterium
GTTCCCGCTTTTTCGTCAGGAACAATGTCTGCTTCCTGAGTGTAAATTTCGCGCAAGAGTGCACGGGCATCATCAGGTCGAGACATGGCTTTGTTTAGAACCGAGGCCATTGCTGTTTCAGAACGGTACGCTATCATCTTAATCGTATCAACAAATGCCTTTTTTTTTGGTGCGATAAGTGAAAACTGCAGCTTTTCCGGAAGATCGTTCAATGTGATGTGTCTTAAAGTCTGTTTTTTCGTGGCTTTTAGTCTACTCAGATCGTTTTTCAGCAGATCTATTTCTTCGATTAGTTTTGATTTACGCTCAATATAAATTTCCTTTTCCTTAGAATCTGGAGTGTCACTTAATATGATTTCGGCGAATTTTCTGAGTTGCCTGCCCAGCTTCCCGGCCTTACTTTTTATTTGGGACTCCAGTTTTCTGTATTCCGGGTTAATAATCGGTTTCGTCTCATCTGCACAGTCGGTTTTATTACCTGCAAGTGCATCTAAACCAAAGTGTTCAATCATATATTTAAAAAAGTTCTCCTGACACCATCTCGAGAACATCTGCAGTGCAAGTACATGCACTTCAGATAAAAATTCCGTGCAAATTATTGATGTTTGATGTCCCGAGTCTGTCAATTTTCGGATCTCACGAACCCATATTTGCTGGTCAGATTGACCGACAAGAGTTCCTCGCTCGGCTATCTTCATTTTTACTTCTTCTCCATTAATGCTGTATCCCGTTTGATCATGGAACTCATTCAGAGTCCAATCATACTTCGGATATTTGTTATAAGTCATACATGCGATACGATGCTTCTCCCACATCTCTTTGAAAAAACCGGGACTATATCCCTCTCGGTCAAAAACAAGCATGAAACGCATAAGCAATGGATTTTCCTGCAGTTCTGCCAGAGAAGGCTGATGTGGAACATCTTTTAACAGGCGAGGCACGATCTCATCACGCAACATATTGATCAATCCAGAGTTGAATGGCGTACTGACGACAAAGAAGGGGCTGCCATACTTGTCATTCACCCAATAATCAGAGATGCCTCTCATACAAAGTTTTTGTCTGGAGACATAACGCTTCAACAACTTTTCTTTGCCATGATAAACTCGTACATGTCCATCGATATACAAGGTTCCTATCGCTTCAAGATCCGTGTTCATCCATTCTTTTGAGAGTGTTGAAGACCACTCTTCAACTTCTCCAAACGAAGAAAGATGATCGAGTTTACGACGCAGTGTGCGTACCTCGGGGATACGATCCAGACCCAGAAGGATCCCGCTTTCTCCAGCTGAATTATAACGCAACTGCTCATTGCTTTTTATCCGAGATAGTGCCATAAATGCCAGTAGCAAAAAAATATGGGTTGTCCCGTAGAAACCTTTAGGAAGAGCAAAATGATGGTGTGTATGTCGTAAAAGACCGTTGGCTATTAATGCGGGCAACGCCCATAATACTCCGCCTTTGGGTACATCCAGAGCCGGTTTAAATACAGCAGGTGCTCCTGAAAACTTGCCTGTTGTTGCGAGCACACGCTCTACGACACGGGTACACCCCACCCCCATAGATGCCTGTGAGTCTTCTACGCTACGTTCACTCTTAGTCAAAACATTTTTTTTTATGTTCGACCAAACGACCGTTCTTTAAGGCACGGTAAAGAGAGTCCGGTTTAAGCTTCAATGTGTCAGACACCTCCTCACGTGACACTCCCTTATCAAACAACTCCTGTGCACGGTTTAACACATCAGGTGTAAATACCGTGGATGACCGGGGCTTGCGTTTAAGGAAAAATGCATTGATCCCACCTGCCCTGAATTTCTTCACGCTACGCTTAACACTTATGGGGCTCACTCCAAAAGCTTGAACGATCTCCACCTGTTTGCACTGTCCCAAATCAACCAACTGACTCGTAAACATCCTGAAGCTCCTGTAATCCGTTTCCAGATGAGAAAACACAGGCATACCTCCGTGAAAATACCAGACCGTTCCGTCTCGCTTTGAAAATGAAATAAGCTCGTTAATCAGTGTCGCTTCTTTAGGAAATATAGGCAGTAAAACTTGTGTCATGAGTATTCCTTATTTATAGATCGTTTAAAATAATAGATGATTTGCTTAGTATGGTAACATTTTATAATCCATGGTGCAATATTAAATTAAAATCATCAAAAAAAACATTACTGTTTTATAACAAACATCTTATAAGATTTTTTTGCTTTCTTGAGAAGCTAGAGAGGTAAGGAAGTCTGGGTTTAGTTGACTTATCTGTGGAACAAAACATTGGGCAGCCACAATTGAAAATAATTGTAAACCGTCAAGAATGTGCTCGATATGGCATAACAACAGACCGTGTACTTGACAAGGTTGAAACTGCAATTGGTTGACAGGTCGTTGATACTCTATATAAAAATACCAGAAGATATGATATACACCTCAGATATGACGAGCGTTATAGACATACACCTGAAGTCCTGAAACAAATATTTATACGATCAAACAGTGGCGCTTTAATCCCATTAGATACTTTGACAACAATAGAACAAGTTGAAGGGTCACTACAAATAAACAGGGAAAAAAACCAAAGACGTTGGACAATTCAAGGTAACATTGAGAATAGAGCATTAAGTGATGTTCTAACTGACATAAAAAACAAAATTGCAGCAATAAATATACCAAAGGGGATATTTCTTGAATATGACGGGCAGTTCAAACAGCAACAACAAGCTATGAAACGCCTTATTATAATTGTTCCAATTGTTATTATATCAATATTTGTTCTTCTTTGGATTGCATTTCACTGTTTTAGGCACGCTTTAATGGTTATACTAAATGTGCCAATGGCCCTAATTGAAGGTGTATTCGGGTTAATATTAACAAATCAATACCTATCTGTTCCGGCATCAATCGGGTTTATTGCTCTCTTTGGAATAGCAATGCAAGACTCAATGGTTATGCTGAGTGATTTTATTGTTCTACGAAAAGAGGGACAGAACGTAAGTGATGCAGTAATAAACGGCAGTTTAATAAGGTTTAGACCTGTAATTATGACTACTCTTACCACTCTACTTGGGATGCTGCCTCTAATGCTCTCAAACAATCCAGGAGCTGAAGTTCAACGCCCTCTAGCGACAACTGTAATATTTGGATTAGCAACATCAACTCTGTTGACTCTCTTTGTTTTGCCAGCAATATATCTTACTGTGGAAAAAAAACGAAAACTATCATACAATAGTAGAGAATTTTTTGTCTACCAAAGGTTTCCTCCTTCTTCAAAAAAGAAAGATTGAAAATATGAAGTGAAGTTTACTAAAAATAAGCAAGGAAGGACTTATTACGCCGTCCACGTGTCATACAATAACGGAGGAAGACAGGAAATGCGAAGGGGGAGGTGAGAGGTCTATGACTTTTCAAGACTAACCTAAAAAACAAGAAGATCGTGTCAATATCATTTCTTTGTCTGCTTATTATAATGTAATACGAATTTCCATATATCAATCGGCAACGAAAAAAGTCAAGCATTCGGAGGACATCTTAATGAAGCATTCGTAAGTGCAACCGCCAAAATATAATAGATGTAATCGAATTTATATAAACAGAGAATTTTGCAATTCAATCGGTTTAAACATCTTGAAATTCTAAAACAACAAATAATCCCTGAAATAATCCCAACTTTTTATATATTATAATACCTGGTTTTATAATGTTAAAACATTGCAAATAAACAACTTACAAGTTCGATGTTTTTCAAATTAAATGTGCTGTTAGATTTTTTTCTTAATTCAACAGTCACTTTTTAATTTTCATCTCAAAAGGATTTGAGATCAGGTGATTTTTTCTGAAAAGTTGCAAAGATAGGCAGTTTAACAGCCGTTAGTAGGTTAAATCTCCTGAATTTTGGCAAGCTCCGCCTTGAGCTTGAAATTTTTTAATATTTATTTGGAGTTAAGCTTGAAAAGCTTAACTATTCTCGAATTTTAGGTTCAACAGGTGGCAAAATTCTATTTACCTGAAGATCTCGACCGGTATAAAAATCCCTAAATCCTACTTTTCGCATTTTGACTCCATTTTTTCGCAGTCTTTTTGAGAATTTATCCGGATGTTTATTCATGAATTCAGTACAGAACTCTTTTGTTCCGTAGACAACTCCATAAGACATGTATCTTACACGACTATGTAATGAGTCAACAAAAGACATACGTCCCCTCTTCTTTATCTCTTTTTCAACTTGTTCGTGTGAAAAACCTTTCTTTACAACCTTGCCATCAAGATCTGTGACTTCTTCGCCAGCATCAATAATATAAGATCTATACCATTTTCTTGCCTCTAACCATTTACTGTTGAAGATTTTGCGGTTCAGCAATCTTGCCGGAGGACAATCGCTGCTGTTAAAACGATTTACCAGATCAACAACAGCCATTCTAGCTTTTCTACTACCTGCATACGCTGCACCATAACTGCAATACAGATAATCTTTTGAATCTTTCACCAATTCCGCTCGCATAGGATTCAATTCAATATATGTTGACATAGAAAAAAGTGCTCCCGGATTGTTTTGTATAAGTACACTTTTATATCTTTGTCCCCAGAAGTAACCATCACGCTGGTATTTTGTGTTAAACCAGCATGCATAACGCTGCTTTACTGTTTTCATGAATGCAGGAGTACTATACATACGATCAGTATATTTTTTACGAAGAGGTATCCACCAGTTGTTAAACTCATTTTTTCCTTTTTTCTTATATGATTCATAATCATGCCTAAAACAGTGGTAGAATTTACTGCCGTAAAGAATTCTTATCCTCCTAAACAACTCTTTATCAGTTATTTCTGTTTTTTCCGGAGTATGCAGAAGAATATGAAAATGATTCGGCATAACAGCATATGCCAACACCTGACAACCTGAAAACTCTTCTGTTTTTCGCATAATATCGACAAACTTTTCCTTGTTGTAAGATGATTCAAGAAAATGTGTTTTTGATACTGTTCTTGACATCAGATGAGTGAATTGATCAACACCAACCGGCGGCAGCAGTCTAGCAGGCATAAAGCACCTCCATTTTGTTATAATTAATAAATTTATTAAACCAGGTAATATAATATACATACACATTATCATATTTTAATAATTTTGCAAGTTTTTTTATGTTTTTCTTCTGAATCTCTATTTTTCTGGTGATTTGGAGCCCGTCCCAACTTTGAATTTCTAAGAGTCAAATTGAGAACCAGGGGCATGGCATTGCTTCAGCATATTAAGTTTATTATTATAATAGGAGTGACATTTTAAGGTTAATTCATTTTTTATTTTTAGTCAGGCGTCGAACAGTTTCAGCAACCGGTGATGGTTTTTCTTCGCCGGCAGAAGCAGATAACTTCAAATTTTCAATTGTTTTATGTAATTCATGACATGCAGTAACATAATCTACTCCCGCCAATTCAACAATCAATCTTGTTCCCCTATCAATCAGTTTCTTGTTTGATGTATCCACATGAGCCATCCAGTTTCCTACAAGACGCCCACAGCATCCCATTGTTGCAGTGGAAACAGTATTCAGAACCAGTTTAGATGCCAAACGAGTCCACAATCCAAGAGGTGTAGAGACTATTGTACACGGAATATGCAAAACTTTTTGATCTTTCAATATATCAGGAATTGATGAGCCAATCACTGTAATTTTTCTGGAAGAAAATAATGCTGATTCATTAATAAAAGCCCTCCACCATTTAAAAAAATCTTGTGTCAGAATTTCTTTATCATGCAAAACAGCCATTGCAATACTTTTAACATTTTCATATCGAGAAGCATCAATCTCATTACCAACTGCAAATTTATGTACCTCATCAGATCCCAGTACGGGTGGATTTTTACATATATTTTCTGCTCCGCCAATCTGTTTATAGAGATCACTTTTCCATTCCAGACATCGAGGTTTTCGAGCCAGAACGTGTTCCCATGCATCGGTCGTCGGGCGTAAAGGATTTTTCACAAAAGCCCATGGAGGAGCGGATGTGTCATCATCAATTTTACGAAATGGGGGCAGCATAAAAGTTGGCGATCGTTCTGTGGTATCAGTAAATATATCCAACAAGAGTTCATCGGCATAATAGGTAATTCTCCCCCGTTGTAAATACAAATCTCTTTCAAGCTCAACCCACTTGCTCAGGGAGGCAACAGATGAATCACCGGAAAGATCTTCAAGCAGGTTCTTAAAAAGCTTTTCCGGGTCATATGATGTTTTCCATTCTTCAGGCAGCAGCTCCAATTCATAAGGCATTAGCATATCCGTCAGAATTTCAGTTAGAGCAAGATCCAAAGCGGCTCCTACAACAAGGAGTTCAATTGTGGTTGCCTGCATTCTGGTCGAACCTGCAACAGCCATAGGACCTGTACACAAATCAATTATCGTTACATCATCATGTTCTATGACATCTCGAGATCTCTCAATGTGCTCTGACAAAACAGCAGTCGGATTATTATAGACAAAGAATGCTTCAGCACCTCTGTCTCGAGCTTCAAGAACTGTACCAATAACTGAAGACGTCTCGCCACCCTCACTGATTGCAACCAGCACATCTCCAGCGCCAAGACCGGCTTCAACAACCTGATGACGGCCAAAAGAGATATAATCTTCAAACCCTTCAACCGAACGAACCAACGCAAAATCTCCACCAGTCATTATGCTGCAAACCTGATTTCCAAGATTTCTGCATGTTTCTTCGGCAACAATACCATCCGAAGCTAGATTTTCCCAGAATTTGCGCCAGCATGATTCAAGCAGAATACTCAGACGCCCCGTTGCACCACATCCTGAGAAACATACTTTACCACCGTTTTTAATTTTTTCATTTAATGTTTCTACCAATTTGTTATATGCTAAACTCGCAAAAATATCCGCAATTGTCTCTTCCACATCTTTGTCCACTAATTGCAGCAGACGGATACCCGAAGGGATATCACGTTCCAAAGTCCAAGACAAATCTCTTGTTTTAGGATGAGACTGCTCGGTTGGCAGAATACCAAGGTGAAACTGCTTCTCATTATTTATAAAATGTTCTGCAGCTTTTTGAAAGTCATGTTGCAAGGTTTCTTCTTTACTCATTCTGCTGATTTCCAATATATTTATAATTTAATTATTATCAATATCCAAAGCCTGTTCTATGGATTTCAGCAAACTATCTTTGGCTTCTCCCTTAAAAATATAGGAATCTGCATTTTGAATGTCAGAATCTAATTTAATAGTACTAGGAAGACCATAGGCTGAATCATAGGTTTTCAACCATGTAGCAATTGATTCACTTTCCAATCCCTGACTCTTGGCAACTCTATACCATGTATATGCAAGTCTTATCGAATCATTTGGTTCAATTAAATCTTCATTCTGCAAAATTGCAACAAAAATTAGGTTACGTGACAAGTCACCTAAATATGGCTTGACCACAAATTTTTCATATTTTTGACCACTAATAAATAGCCCTAACAGGTATGAACATACACATAAAAACAGCATAACTAATATAATTGTTTTATTTCTCATAATATTCCTTTATTTTGTATTGATAAAATTATTTTATATTAACCTGAATTATTCCAAATCCAAGCTCTTTGGTTTTGTTAGTAACCCGATTCGTTCTTGGTTTCTTCCCATGGCGTTGCCCTGGGCTAGTATATTACGCCCGTGGACCATTCGCTACGCTTCCCGCAGACGGGACTAGCAAAGAGCTAGCTTCATCATATTAAAGTTTCTTATGAGTGGCTGAAGCCTCTTTCTCACACGACCAACGGAAGTGAAGATGAAGCCTGCGAAAGCAACGTAGTGACCCACTCAGGGCTAACGGACGCCGGGGACGGCGTCCCTACCTGTTAAAGTTTCAATCTAACATTAGATTCGTTTCAACTTTGAATTAGAAGTTAAACATTCCCTGCGATGATTGCGACTCAACGGGTGCAATTTTGGATTTTATCTGTGCTATTTCAAGAAACTCCTGCTCGTTTAAAATCTTCACCCCCAGTTCTCGAGCTTTATCCAGCTTAGAACCGGTAGACTCACCGGCAACCAAGTAATCAGTATTTTTTGAAACAGAAGATGCCACCTTTCCTCCAAGATGTTCTATCAGCTCTGTTGTCTCTCGACGGCTCATTGACTTTAAAGAACCTGTCAAAACAAATATTTTATTATAAAGTAAAGATGCTTTATCTGAATTACTTTGAATTTTCTTTGTGTTAACCCCCGCTGATTTAAGCCTGTCAATCAAAACAATATTTCGCTCATCATTAAAAAAATCCACAATAGAATTTGCGACTGTATCTCCAATATCTTTCAATTTTGACAGCTCTTCTACTGTTGCCGATGCCAACACATCAAGATCCTTAAATTCATTTGCAAGCAGTTTTGCAGATTGAGCTCCGACGTTTGGTATTCCTAACGCAAAAATCAGCCGATGTAAATCTCTCTCTTTACTTGCTTCAATTCCTTTAAAGAGCTTATTTGCCGAAACTGTACCCATTCTACTATGCTCACTAACAAGATTTTTGTTGAGATAATAAATATCAGCCGGAGTTTTGAGAAACCCGCCTTCGGCAGACATTGATTCGACAATTGCCGGGCCTATACCTTCGATATCCATTGCATTTTTTGACACAAAATGTTCAATATAACGCTTTGCCTGTGCGGGACAGTGAATGTTCTCACAAAATGAACCAATAATCCCATCTTTATGTACAACTTCTGAACCGCATGCCGGACAGTGGGAAGGCATCTTAAAAGGAACAGAGTCTTCAGGGCGTTTTGCTAAAACAACTTCTATAACAGCAGGAATAACTTCTCCTGCCTTTTCTATAATAACAGTATCCCCTACTCTAATATCTTTTCGCTTGATCTCTTCTTCATTATGAAGAGTTGCCCGACTGACATTTGATCCCGCCACATTAACCTTTTCAAGCTCCGCTACCGGTGTGAGTGCTCCCGACCTGCCAACCTGTACCTTAATTCCCTTAACAACAGTTTCTGCTTTTTCTGTGTCATACTTGTAGGCAATTGCCCAACGAGGACTTTTGGCAGTTGAACCAAACAGTTTGTAAAACTTATATTCATTTATTTTGATTACACCCCCATCAACCGGAAAATCAAACTCATGAATTTTTGATTCAATTAAATCTAAAAATGAACTGATTTCCTTTAGATTACGACAAGCTTTTGCATCAGGTGCCGTTTTCAAGCCTACTGATTTCAGATAGTCTGTTAAGTTCTCCTGAGAACTAAATTCAATTCCTTTAACTTCTCCGATTGCATAAAAAATAATATCAAGAGGTCTTTTTGCAACTTTTTTAGGGTCCAGCAACTTTACCGAACCTGCCGCTGCATTTCGGGGATTTGCAAAAACTATGTTACCATTGTCTTTCTGACGCCGGTTAAACTCATGAAACTTTTCTTTAGGCATAAACAGTTCACCGCGAACTTCAAAAACTTTTGGAGGGTTATCTGTTTTCAGTGTAAGGGGGATAGACTTGATAGTTTTTACATTTGCTGTAATATCGTCACCCTGGACTCCATTGCCTCGGGTACCTGCCAGAACCATCACACCATCTTCATATCGAACAGAAAGAGAGATGCCGTCTATCTTGGGTTCAACAAAATATGTAAAATCATATTGGTTAACTATATCTTGAATATTATCTTTAGAATAGGTTATATTATTCTTATCTAAAACATCATAAAGTTTTTTTAAAGTTTCATCATATATATTAATGAAAGTCTGAAAACCAATATTATTCTGTGACCTGATATTTGACTCAACACCTTCAAATGGTTTATCCAGTTGAGGCGAAGGAATATGGTCATCAAACATCTCTTTTATCTGAACTTTTATGTTTTTATGAGCCTGAGCATATAATCCAAGTACATATTTTCGAATCTCATCCTTAGAATATGTATTTGAAAGACTGAGCATAGGAACGCTATATTGAACAGAAGAAAATTCTTCTAAAGGCTCTCCTCCCACACGTTTAGAAGGTGAACTCGGAGAATCAAACTGAGGGTTTGCCGTTTCAAGATCAATCAGCTCCTTTAACAACATATCATATTGTCTGTCGCTGATTTCAGGAGCGGCTTGTGTATAATATAAATCATCATGCCGATCAATTTCGGCTCTTAAATCTAAAATTCTCTGTTCTATCTCATTCATTATCTTGGCATAATTTTGTCGACAACCATTTTGATTTGCAGTTGGTCAAAAACAGGAGCAGATAAATATCTGTAGTTGACAATACCTGCAATTAAAAGCCATACAGCCACAACTATTAAAATCATAACAAGGTGCATAGCTGCCGGTATTGGAGCATCGGGTATCAAAGTCTGCTTGCGCCTATCCCTGTTTTTCTGTGCATGCTCGCGATCAAAAACAATCTTTTTTTTGGTTTGAACATTCTTCACTTCAACACTATCTTTAGACTCAACCTTTTCAACAGCCTTTGATATATCCGGAATTTCCTGATTAGATATCTTTATTGTACTCTTGTGCCTGTCAACTGTTATTCCGATCTTCTCTCCGGCTTTAATCAGAGAAATTGCATGACATATATCCCCCCAATGATAAAATCGATCTGAAGGATTTTTCATTGTTAACCTGGCAAGCAACAGCTCCATCTGGTGGGTTACAGATGGATTCAACTGACTTGGAGCAGCCAGCTGTGCAGTTTTGTGTTTTTCTAAAACATCCATTGGATCATAATCACAAAACGGTGCAAATCCGGTAAGCATATAGTAAAGAATCATCCCCATTGCATACATATCAGTTTTATCAGAAGGCTCCAGGCAATCAATCTGTTCCGGCGCCAGAAAGTATGGCTGGACATCTAACTTTTGAGAATCCAGCTGGGCTTTAAAAAGCTCCGGTTCTGTATTCTTAGTTGTACCCAGATCAAACAGCACAAGAGTTCCATCTTCCTCAATTGCAATCTTTTCCGGTGTAAGCTCTTTGTGAGGTAACTTTAAAGTATTCCAGGATGTTGACAAACTTTGAGAAAGCCATGCGGCAATCATAAGCACATCTTCCTGATCAACTTTTTTCTGACGATTAACTGTCCTTGTAATCGTTGGAGCAATTATAGAATACTCTAAAGATGCATAACAATTTTCACCATCATTAACAACATCATAAATCTCAGGTGTAAATGCAAATTTGACCTTGGCAAGTTCTCGAGCATTATTAATAAACTCTGATTTTATCTTGTCGTCATTAACAAATTTATCTTTTAAAGCTTTTATGACAACAACTATATCCAGCCTTAAATTCTTTGCCTCATAAAAGTCAAAATATGATGTTTCATGAAGCTTGCCTAAAATCTGATATCCTTTAAATTCCATAATTTATTGCATAATAAAAATGTTTTATAATTAAAAACCTCAGAAGTAGCCCCTGAGGTTTTTAAAAGAAATATTGCCCAATATGAACAATCTTATTGATATACAAATTCCCCTACATAGTAAATACTGATATCTTAGACAATCCGGCTTTCGAACACGAATCCAAAGTTTTAATCAGATATTTATGAGGAGAATCCAATGTACATTTTATAATAACCGGCATATCTTTACTATATTTAGCCAGTTTAGTAATTCGACGATCCATTGACCTGAATGGTATACGTGAACCATTCATCCAATAACCTTCACTTGAAATCATTATCTCAAGCATATCATCTATCTTTTCCGGAGGCGGCTTAGAGTCCGGTTGAGGACGAAACACATCCAGATGTGCTAAAATATCCTGTTGCTTCAGAGTAACAATAAAGAAGATTAAAAGTTGGAAAACAACATCAATCATTGGTGTCATTTCCAGCTTCGCAGCTTCTCCTTTATTTTTCTTTCTAGCCATAATAATCTCCTAAAATTAAGATTTATCCTCGTTCAGAGCAATAAAGCTGACTTGCCATAGATTTACATCTGTACAAATATCCATTACACTTTTGACATCTGCATGCTTAGTATCTTTATCAGCTCTGATATAAACCGGAAATTCACCAAATTTATTTACTCTATTTAGCATAATGCTTTGCAGTTTGCTAAGACTCAGCTGGGCATTCTGAATAGAGATATGCCCTCGTCTATCAACTTCTATAGTAATTGATCGATCGGGCTGTTCTTCAATAATAGGCCCATGTTTAGCATATTCCAGTACAATATCTTCATTGATCTCCTGATCAAGTGTTATGGTAACAATGAAGAAGATAATCAACTGGAATACAACGTCAATCATAGGCGTCATATCTAAGTCGCAACCCTCATTATTTCTTGCTTTTTTAGACATTTCTTGCCTCTTCTCTGTAAAAATTTAATTATTCGTCAACAACTTCTACATTACGCAAGTCTTTAATCAACTCCATTGTTAATGCTTCCATCCTAAGAACAAGTCTATTTGCATTGTTACGGAAAACATAATAGAAAGCAACACATGGAACAGCAATCATCAAACCAAACGCTGTTGTAAAAAGTGCCTGAGAAATATTATTAGCCAAAATACCAACATCCGGTGCACCATCACCTAAGTTTGCAAACGCCATAATCATACCTTGAACAGTACCAAGAAGACCAAGCATAGGTGCAATATTACCAACAACAGACAACCATGTAATCTTCTGCATAAGTTTTTCTGTTTCAAATTCAGCAGCTGTTGAAACTGATTCCTGAATAATTTCAAATCCTTCTTCAACGTGTGTGAAACCGGCACCAAGAACATTTGCAAGAGCACCCGGGTTGTTCTCACAGTTTTTGATTGCCGCAAGAACATCACCTTCCTGCATAGATATCGTTACAGCTGTAACAAGGTCACTGGAAATAACACGCTTCGGACGAACAGTAATTGAACAATCAACAATAAAGTAAATTGCAGCACCTGCGGCTGAAAAAATTGCAAACCAAAGAATTATACCTACTATACCAGAGCCGAACACTACAGAACCAAAACCACCGGAACCTTTGTTTGTTACAGGTGAAGTATCTGCCGCCTGACCATCTTGTGTCACCAATTCACCTGCTGCAGGAGAATCATCTTGTGTTACCAATTCATCTGCAGGAGGAGCATCCGCTGCAACACCATCATCACCTTCTTGCGCCAACAATGTTGGTGCTACAACAATACAAGACATAACAACAGCTGCTAAAGCAAATGTTCTTATTATATATTTTTTCATTTTATAATTACCTTTCAGTTTATTTTTATATTGAATTTATTTAAATTAAACACCCGTCTTTGCTTTTTGAGCAAACTCACTTTTTGGGTATTCACTAATTAATCTCTGACGCATCTGCTCAGCAAAAGAGCTTTGTCCAAGCTGTGTAAAACAATCAATTGATTTATACATTGCTTCGGCTCTAGCTGCGGGTTGTTTCCTGTAAAGAACAACAACCCTAAGATACCCGTCTACAAGAGCATCCTTAAATTCATTCTTCTTAGAAAACATATTGCCTCGCATCAATAAAGCTGTTGCCTGTGCATCTCTATCACCCATTGCAACGGCATCATCAAGATGCTTGGACAAAATTGCGTCACGCCCCTCATCAAGCAATGCCTGCCAGTAATATGGAGCCATATCACCACTATATGCAGCCTTGGGATTCGTATCTATAATCTTTTTGCAGACAGATAATGCTTCCTTTGAATTGTTTGAGTTGATATACGCTTTTGCAAGATATGCAGCAGCAACAGCATCCCACTGTAACATTGTGTAATCTGTCATTATCTTTTTCAATACAGGAACTGCTGCACTGTAATTTTCTGCATTAACCTGCTGAACAGCTTGTGCAAGGGCTGCAGGCTGCTGAACCCTTATGTCAGCTACATCACCTGGTTGTACTTCAACGGTGGTAGTTCCATCATTAATTGTGTACTTCTTAGAAGCAGGCAACCATTTAATTTTCCCTTGCAAAACACTACCATCTACCTGTCTGATAGCACTTGATACTTGACCATGCGACACCGCAGTTGTAATAACCAATGCTGTTATCCCAGCATAAATTCCAATCTTATTCATTATTTATTATCTCCTGTAGAGTTTGTATTATTCTTCTTCACCAAAATTATCTTCCAATGTAGGCAAAGGTTTTCCGGCAGCAGCTAATTTAATTCTAGCTGTATTCTTTGCACTTCGAACTTCTGAAGCATATCTTCCATCAGGGAATTGTCTGAAATATTCATCCGCATCAAGATATGCATCCTCATAATGGCCGGCTTCTATCATAAGCGGAAAGCTACTCATGTATGCCTCTTCAATATATGGGGCAACACCCGGTTTATTGGGGTTAGTATATGTAATCATCTTGTATTGTGCAAGAGCCATATTCTTATATCTCTGTATATCTTCTTCGCTGCCGCCAAATTTTTCTTCTGCTTCTGCCCTTTTCATCTGAATACCGGCAACTTCAAGATCCGACTCAATTTTGAGCTTTTCGTCTTTCTGTGCATAAAGACGAACTGTCTTCATAGCTTTAACTGCCTCTGTAAAGTATTCACTGCGTTTATTTTCATCAGGTTCCTTGGCTGCAAGCTCAAGATAAGATTTAGAAAGCATCATTGATGCTTCAACTGTATAAGCACTGTTTTTATGCTTATCAAAAAGCTCTTTTAATACTTCGACAGCCTGTTCGTAATCACCCTGTTTGCGAAGTATTCTGGCTTTCCCGACCAATGCCTTCTGCTCTGTTCCAGGAGAGTCTGTCATACTAAGCACTTTGTTAAATGCTTCAAGTGCAATATCATCTTCATTTGCAGCCGCAAGCTCTTCACCCGCCTGAAGAATCTGTCCGGTTGAATATTTTCCTGAACCAGTAAACATCTGCTTGAAAATAATAACAGCCTGACGCCTTCTGCCAAGTTTTAAAAGATTCATAGCCAAAACAAAATCAGCATTTTTAGCCTCTTCTGAATTCGGATACATATCTTTAAGTTTTGTAAGAGCCTCTTCTGCACCTTTTGCATCATCAAACATTGTATAAAGGGTGCCAATCTGACTTAAACAGCTTGGACCAAACTCAGATTTCGGATACTGCTCAACAAGAGATGTATATAACTCAATTGCTTTCATCTTATACTTCTTGTTTACATCCTCATTTGATGTATTTATCATAGCCAGACAAAAACCTTGATAAAACAGTGCGGCCTCTTTAATTCCGGAATTAAGTTTAGCCTGCTCTGCATCTTTCTGATATTTCTTGAGAGTTTCTTCATCAGATAATGTTTTGTATAAAGACGCATACATCTTATATGCTTCAGCGAGATTTTTATCACCGCCAAGTTTTCTTGTAACATCAGCCAAACGATATTGAGTGGTAATATATTCCTGACCGGGGTATTCCTTGTTTTGAAGTGCCTCACTATACTCTTTAAGAACTTTTATTTCATTTGTATAGTCTCCCTGATCATCATAAATTGAAGCAATTTTACTCATAGAAGAATTCCATATTGGAGTACCTTTATAGTGATGTCTAATAAAACTATAATATTTTAAAGCTCCTTCATCATCTTCTGCTTCTGCTTTTTTCTCACCAAACGAGTAGTATATGGCCGGAGCTCTTACATGATTTGTATAATAGTTAAAAAACAGATCATATGTGGCAGCCTCTTTTTCTGTCATCTGTCTGCTGCCGTATGTTTGAGCCATACGCAGAACGATATCTCCGGCTCTCATATTATATTCAGGACGTGCATAGTAACCTTCTGCAATCTGCTTGAGTATTACTTCTGACATTAACTCATCATTCTCCATGTAGTAAGATTCCAACAAGTTACCTAATGCATTTAAAGACTGCATACCTTCAGGAAACAGATTCAGAATATTTTCATATTCAGCTATAGCTTCTTTAAATCTGTTCTGCTTGAAAAGTGTGCTGGCACCTGTGAACTGGGCAATCTTAACCTTCTCCATCTGTTCCGGTGTTACATTCTTTTTTATTCTGGCACCAAAATCATTAATCAATATGCTTTCAGCAATTTCAGCCTTTTCGCCGGATTCAGGAGCCCAAGCTGTGTTCGGATAGCCAATAAAAACATTAATAAAGTGAGATAAAGCTCCGGGAGATCTTTTTCCGTCTTCCTTTTTTTCACCTGCAAGAAGATTTATAACCTCTGTCTTATCGTAATCAGGCTCTTTCATCAATTTTTGAGCACGCTTCAACATGATGTCACCCATCATATATCGACACTGTGCAAGAGGACTCAAACGGGTCATGTCAACACCTGTCTCCTCTGTCTGATCTTTTAAAATTTTGTCAATCTGCTTCAACTGAGGTGTATACTCTGTGACAAGCTTCATCGCACCATCATAATCACCCTGAATCATCTTAACATGAGCAAGATATACAATAGCCTTGCCAAACCACAAATCCTGTTTCCAAAGCAACTCTTCTGTCACCTTGTCAAGCTGCTTCATATAATCAGCTCTCTTAGATTTGTCTGTTGTGGATTCAATCAATTCAACAAGCAGTTCACCCTTTTCACCCTCAACCTGACGAACAACATAATCAGGAAGATCTGCTCTCATCATTATATCATATGCCTCTAATGCTCCGGTTTTATCTCCGGCAATTAAAAGCATTCTTGCATATCTGTAAGCAGAATCTGAGAAGAATTTGTTTAACTCTTTTGGTGGAGCATTAGGATATTGTTTGAAAAAAGCAATATATAGACCTTTTGCTTCAGGATATTTTCCCCAAGCATAATATGCATCAGCAAGTGCAAGTTTCATTGCCCATGCGTCAGCACTATTCTGATCGGGTTCCTCAGCAATAATTGCCTTAACCTCTTCAAACTTTCCGGTTGAAAGTTTCTGTTCAAGGTCAAGCACTTTTAACTCCAATTCAGCTTCCGGAAACTTATCCTTTATCTTCTCCAGTATAATTGCAGAATACTGCTGAAGTCTCATATCATTAAGCCCCTTAATATACATAATTTCTTGACGTAATTCAGGGTCCATTTCCCCACCCGGCACCTGACCTTGTGCGAAAATGCGAACTGTCCCACCGCAGGTAAGCATTACCCCAAATAAGAGTATGCCGTAAATTGTTTTGTTTTCTATATTTTTCATAACACGAAGTATACTCAACAACTAAACTTTTGTCAACAAATATAGAAATTTTTATTTATTTTTTTTGTTTCGATAATTAAAGACCATTTAAATCATAAAAATCTACTTTACATGATGGACATCAGCTGCACTTAAAAACAGGAAAAGTTAACAGCTGACAACCTGTAATTTTGAGCTAATTTAAAATCTGCAAATCAGTATTATATTGCAAGATTAAAGCCCGGCTGATACTGAAGCAATTAACTTAAAAAGAGCAATCGGACCTTATATAGAGCCTCTTTCAAAAGTCTAATTTCCGAGGTCTGCCACAGCTAGCAAATATTCCCCGCAGGGTTTGATAGCTGGACAGGCTGACCTCGGCTACAGACGTTAACATATTATAAATACATTAGTTAGATACTAGCCCGCTGTAGCCGCTTCCAGCAGGGAGCGGACTTTTGAAATTGGCTCTATATACTCCCCTTTCTCATGAGAAGTGACCGGTCATCTTTTATTATTGTTTATATTCAATGAACTAGCAGACAAACTTTTTTGTCTACACCTGCATCTCATAAAAAAATGCCCTTGGTTTATTCCCAAGAGCATTTTATTTTTTTGACTTCTAATTTATCTGCTATTCCATAAACATTGCAATGTCATCATCAACCGTGCCGACACCTGCAATACCAAATGTATCAACAAGAACTTTTGCCACGTTTGGAGACAAAAATGCCGGCAGTGTTGGTCCAAGATGAATGTTTTTTACTCCCAGATGCAGCAGTGCCAACAGTACAATAACAGCCTTCTGCTCATACCATGCAATATTATATGCAATCGGCAGATCATTGATATCTTCAAGCTCAAAAACTTCCTGGAGTTTCAGTGCTATAACAGCCAATGAATAGCTGTCGTTACACTGTCCTGCATCAAGTACTCTGGGAATACCTCCGATGTCACCGAGATCAAGCTTGTTATAACGATATTTAGCACATCCGGCTGTCAAAATAACTGTATCTTCAGGAAGTTTCGCAGCAAATTCCGTATAATATTCTCTCTCTTTGTGCCTGCCGTCGCAGCCGGCCATTACAAAGAATTTTTTAATTGCTCCACTTTTCACAGCATCAACAACCTTGTCAGCAAGTGCCATTACCTGATTGTGAGCAAAACCGCCAACAATTTCACCTCTTTCAATCTCTGTAGGTGCTGCACAAGTTTTTGCCAGTTCAATGATTTCTGAAAAATCTTTTCGTCCGCCTTCAACTCTGTCAGGAATATGTTTTGATCCTGGATATCCGGCTGCACCGGTTGTGTAAACTTTATCCTTATATACAGCTCCTTTTGCAGGTGGTACAATACAGTTTGTTGTGAAAAGAATCGGTCCATTAAAACTGGCAAACTCTTCTTTCTGTTTCCACCATGAATTTCCATAGTTTCCAATAAAGTGTGAATACTTCTTTAATTCAGGATAGTAGTTTGCAGGCAGCATTTCGCTATGTGTATAGACATCAACGCCTGTTCCTTCAGTCTGAACAAGCAGATCTTCCATGTCACGAAGATCATGACCGCTTATTAATATAGCAGGCTTGTCTCCGACACCAATATTTACTTTGGTAATCTCTGGATTCCCGTATGTTGATGTATTTGCTTTGTCCAGCAAAGCCATAGCCTCAACACCATACTTACCTGTCTCCATAACAAGAGCAACTAATTCATCTGCTCCTAAAGAATCATCTGTAACTGCGGCTAAAGCCTTGCTTACAAATTCAAATATTTCATTGTTCTTATATCCTAGAACATATGCATGCTCGGTATAAGCTGCTAAACCTTTTAATCCATAAGTAACAAGCTCTCTCAAACTTCTTATATCTTCATTCTCTGTTGCAAGAACACCAACTGAATCATTCTTTGCTTCAAACTCTTCTACTGTATCAGCTGTCCATGTGGCACCTTCAAATAAATCATTTTCAAGTTCTCCACCGGCTGTAATATATTCATTCTTAATTTGATCTCGAATCTTTAAAGCTTCCCTCACTCTTTCAACAAAACGCTCTTTGTCAAAGTTGGCATTAGTAATTGTCATAAACAGACTTGTTAAAATAAAACTGTCTGCTTTTTCTGATACTACTCCAATTTCTCTAGCTTTTTCGGCATAGATTGCAATTCCCTTTAATACAAATATTAAAAGATCCTGCATATTTGCCACATCTGCTTTTTTCCGCAAAAACCACCAACAGTACAACCCTTGTTGTTGATCGTTTCCTGACATTGATAACAAAACATACTCATGTTCTATCTCCTTCACTTTATTGTTTTTTATTTTATACGATTTTAAACCTGATTTATTCATAAATTGCGTAGCGAAATAATGTAGAGCGCTTAAGATCAATGGGATAGTCAAAAATAATGGTGAAGATTTACAGACATAAATCAAAATCATTATTTAAGCTATCTCTTTGAGATTGATGCTGTACGCTATTGCAGTAGTAATTTTATGAATAATTCAGGTTAATCACTTCACCAGCTCTCGCCAGTGTTGTTTCCTGAAGATGTTTTCTCAGCTTTTCATCAAACTCTTTTAGTAAATCACCAAAAAGAATACAATGACCTCCGCATAATGGTTGCCCCAACATGCAGTAAGATAATTTAAACGGTCCCTCAAACAGTTCATAAATATCAAAAAGCGATATCTCTGATGGATCCTTTGCCAGACGTGAACCACCCTTGGGTCCCCTGACGGATATAATTAAATGACTCTTTCGAAGACGCTGCAAAACTTTTGACAGATGGTCAAGTGAACAATTCAGCTGTTCAGAAATCTTTCTGGTCTGCAACATCTCTCCATTATTCAAAGCCATCAAAATCATGCTGTGCAGTGCAAGCGATGTGGCCTCTGAAAGTTTTAACATATTATTCATTATCATAAATCCTTTTTGTTGTATTTTGGTACCACTATACCATAATAAGATCCCCTGTCAACATTTTTTATAACTTTTTCTGAAAAAAATTGATTTTTATGTTTTTCATCTGTATACTCACAGCAAAAACAAAGGAAAAATGAGATTAAACAATGATACCTTAGATTTCCAGTTGAGGGATAAAACATGTATTTCGTTCAATTAAATTAAGGTTTTATTTTTGTTTTATCACTTTTCGGGTGATCCCGCAAGGCGGGATCATGGATCCCGATCCTACAAAAACCTGCAAATCAATTAACGTTGTTTGCAGCATCGGCAAATGTAGGGCTGGGTGCTTCACTCCGCCGAGACAGCAATTAAACAGAAAAATAGGGACAATGATGAAAATTGATATATATTATTCAAGCGTATGCGGGTTATGCACAAAAGCAATAGAATTCTTCAGATCCAGAAATCTGACTTTCACCGCTTATTCTGTTGAATGGGATGCGATAAATGATAAATTTGTTGATTCAGAAAACAGTTCAGAAATGTACGAAAGATGTAAAGAGGAAGTTGATTTTGTTCCGCAAATTTTTATTGGAAATGTGCATATTAAAGGATGGAAAAAACTTGAACCAATGATTAAGTCCGGCGAGTTTGACACCCTACTTGAAAAAGAAAAATATTAGAGTGGAATCGGAGACCAGCTACAGTAGCCTGTCCAACTGTCAATTCTCTGTAATTCTTCTAAACTTAAGATTGTGATTCCCAGCTACAGTAGCCTGTCCAACTGTCAAACCCTGCGGGGAATATTGTAGCCGAGTCGCTTCGGCTCGGGAAAAAAATGTTCCGGTCTCTGCAGAGACCGGCTAAAGGCGCAGCACAGCTAGCAATAACGAAATATAATGTCAAATTTATAGAATAATAATGGTCGTTAACAGCTGGGTGACAGAACCCATTAAATGGTACTGTCAAAACTTTTATGAAAAATCTGAAAACAAAAAGTTTTCTAATGCGGACGCCGAGGACGTATTAGCTCCTGCCCTGTTTAGGGGAGGTGTCCGAGACAC
>CAYTUX010000111.1:0-21422 GCA_964441455.1 uncultured Victivallales bacterium
AAAAATTATAGGATATAAATCAGCGTTGGAATACTTTAAATCGGAATTATTAGCAGCATAAAAAACTAATCTTTTTCGCATTTGCCTTTACAATCCACCGTCTAGTCCTGTGATAGTTTTACACTTTTTAGAAAGGATATTTTAAATGAAACGTAAGAATGTTATTTGGATTTTTGGTGATCAGCATCGAGCTCAAGCTCTGTCATGTAATGGAGACCCAAATGTGAGTACACCAGAGATTGACAGATTGTCAGTCGAAGGTCAGAATTTCCCTAATGCAGTTTGTGGTATGCCTTTGTGTTGTCCTTTTAGAGGTTCTTTACTTTCGGGCAAGTATCCTCACCATAGTGTTCCGGGTCACGAGTATCAAATGCCTCCCAAAGACCCAACAATAGCAACTGTTTTCAATGAAAATGGTTATGATACTGCATATTTTGGCAAATGGCACCTTGATGGATTCCATGAAAGGGACGGTAGAGCCGCATATCATATTGTCCCACCGGAACGTCGTGGTGGATTTAAAGAGTGGGTCGGCTTTGAAAATAATAACAGTCAATGGGATTCATGGGTGCACGGCGGCGAGGGAGATACTGCTTTTCATTATCGTCTTCCCGGTTATGAAACAGACTGCTTGACTGATCTGCTTATTGATTATATTGATAAAAAAGATAGTGAAGAAACTCCATTCTTCGCAGTACTTTCTGTTCAACCCCCTCATAATCCTTATATTGCTCCGGCAGAGTTTATGGGTCGATTTAATCCGCAGCAGCTTGAAATGAGACCTAATGTTCCCCATGTTGACCATATTATGAAACAGGCTAGAAGAGGACTCGCAGGTGCATATGCTCAAATTGAAAATTTGGATTGGAATGTTGGAAGAATTAGAGCAACTCTTGCTGATGCCGGCTTGTCAGATGATACTCATATTATCTTTTTCTCTGATCATGGTGACATGCATGGCTCTCAGGGACAGTTCCTTAAAATGACTCCCTATGAAGAATCAATTCGAATACCTTTTATTATGGGTGGTTGCATTCCTATGAGCTATGATGACGAAAAATGCAATGATAGTAATGCTGTTCTGAATCATGTTGATATTGCACCCACAACTCTGGGACTTTGTGGTATTGATGCACCTGTTTGGATGGAGGGATTTGATTATTCAGGTGTCAGGTTGAAGAGTAGACCTCATACGGATATTCCGGATTCTGCTTTTATTCAGAGTGTTATTCCTACAATGCATGGAAACAGCGTCGATCAGCCATGGCGTGGTGTTGTTACTGTTGACGGATGGAAATATGTCTGCTTTGAAAATCAGCAGTGGCTTTTGTTTAACCTTAATGAAGATCCGTATGAACAGGCTAACCTTGCTTTTAATGTTATGTTTAAAGACAAACGTGAAGAGCTGAATGAAAAACTTCAAAAATGGATTTATAAAACAGGCGATGAGTTTAGTCTCCCAAAATGGGTATGAAATTAAATGTTAAAAAAAAAACTAAGTTATGGCAATCAGGAGAAATCTTGGTTGTATTATATTTTCTGTTTCTGCTGATTTTCTTTTTGATTTTTACTCCTGTTAATGATGATGTTTTGTCTAAAGAATCTTCTGAAACTTTACAAGTAAATTGGGAAGGTGTCTCTGTTGATACAAATGCTGTATATGATTATACAACAATTTTGCCAAATAGTGTGGAAGAGGATGCTTGGCAGCTTCAGTTTCTTGAAAATAAATATAATATTAATATTGATATTCTTGGAAATTTTTCAGAGGAAGAGGTTATAACTAAGTTGCCGATGATGTTGGCAGGCGGGGATGTTCCTGATTTCTTTGGTGCCGCAGGGGATTATTTACGAAGTTTTGCACATCACGAGTTTATTCTTCCTCTGCCGGTTGATATGTTGAAGGAGTATTGTCCGACATTAGTTAGTATGATTTCAGAGTATGCTCCTGAGGGATGGCTGGAATGTACTTATAATGGTAAAATCTATGGAGTGCCTCTTGGTTTATGGTATTCGGGTGTAGTGCCTAGAACGGGCGTATGGCGTATGGATATGCTTGAAACTAATGGCATTTATAATCTGCCTCTGACTCTAGATGATATGGAGAATGCATTTGAAGCAATATGTTATAATGATGGTGGAGAACATTCATCAATTTATGGAATGACCGGCGATATTCAAAATCATTATTCAACTTTCTCAGAAATCTTTGGAGCATTTGGTGTTTTGCCTTTTAATTGGATTACAAATGATACCGGAGAAGTAATCTGGGGTGGAGTGGATCCTCGTTCTAAAGAAGCATTAAAACTCCTTCACTCATGGTTTGAAAAAGGGTATATACATCCAGATTTCAAAGTTGATAAATGGTATTCTCAAGGCGTAAATAAGTTTTTGAATGGCAAAACGGCTTATGTAAATTATGCATCAAGCGTTCTTAACTTTGATCGGGACAACCAATCTTCTTTAGTTTCAATGATTGAATATAAGTATCCTGAAGCAAAGGTAGTTGCCTCTCCTCCTCCTTTAGGTAAAAATGGCGAAAGTGGTACTCATGTGTGGGGGGCAGGTAGTTTGAGTATGGTTGTCTTTGGTAAACACTTAGCTAATAACCCTGAAAAAATTATCAGAATTCTTAAGGTTATGGAGAGTAACCTTGTTAATGACAAGTTGTATCGAAAAACCAAATATGGTGAACAAGGGATTCACTGGGACTGGAACAAAAATGAAGGAGGAATTAAGTTCCTTCCTCCTTATGAAACAAAAGATGCTAGACGTGCAGAGGGACTAATTGATTGTGTACCTTTTTTGTCTAATAATGCATTTTTGTCGCCGGCAGGATCACCTGACTATTTCTCTAAATATATATCCGGCAATGAAAAGTCCTGGTTGAAAAAGAATTGCAGACCGGAATGGGGTCGCAGTGATATTTTTAGAACTGCAACAAATATTAAAGATGCCGATCTTTATATGGATGACCTTATTGAACTGCAGCAGGTCGCTTATGTGCAAATCATTACCGGTAAAAAACCAATTGAGTATTTCGATGAATTTGTTGAAAAGTGGTATGATTCCGGTGGCGATGTTATGCTTAAAAATGCTAAGGAAACTTACATCGTAAACAAAAATATTGTACAAAAGTTTGTTCAGTAGAAATTGTATTAAAAAATGTTCGGTCTCTGCTGAGACCGGCTACAGGTGTAAAACAGCAAGATGAATGTTGTTTTGCGGATTGCCAATTGTAGCCAAGGTCAGCCTGTCCAGCTATCAAACCCTGCGGGGAATATTTGCTAGCTGTGGCAGACCTCGGAATACTGTAGCCGCGGGCAGCAGACCTCGGAAAGAAAAAACATAGGTATATATAAGACAAAAATGTCTGTATCCCAAATTGTCACGACGTAGTCCGAAGGGCGAAGTCGGATTGATTTAAAACAAAATAGGGCTGTTAAGAGTACAAAACTTTTGACAGAACCAACAAATAAGATAGGAGATGATTGTGAATTTCTTTTATAGCTCTTTTAATGCAGTATTGGTGATTGTATTGTTGTATTTGTGTGCAATGTATATGAGACATAAAGGTTTTGTTAAGGAGGAGCACTCTTTAGTACTTGCTAAACTTGTTACAGAACTTTGTCTTCCTGCAATGATCTTTATAACTGTTGCGAATTCAAAATTTGAAATTAATCAGCTGGAACCTGCTTTTGTAATGCTTGGACTTGAAGTTGGATGTGTTGCTTTGGCATGGTGGGTGAGTCTTTTACTCAAGTTGACTCCTAGTCAGAAAGGAGCGGTAGTCTTGTGTTCGGCTTTTGGATCTTCTACATTTTTAGGCTATTCTTTTATTATGGAAGTTTTTCCGGGCAATTCTGAGGCTCTGCAGGAGGCTGTGCTGATCTCTGAAGTTGGTGTAGGATATCCTATCTTTATAATTGCTCCTATATTGGCTGCAAAGTTTGGTTCCAACGAACCTTCACATAAAGAACAGTGGAAGGTCGCATTGTCTTTTTTAAAGTCGCCGGTTTTCTTTGCTCTAATTGTCGGCATTCTCTGGTCAGTTTTCAACCTGCCCAAAGAAGATAATAAATTTGCATCACCATTTTTTCAGTTGTTTAAAACTTTGTCTGGTGCTTTGACGCCTCTTGCTATTCTTTCAATTGGACTGATGTTTAAAATTCCTAAACTCAAAAGTATTATCATTCCTTTAATTGTGATTGTATCAATAAAACTTATATTGAAACCTATTAGTGCAAATTTTATATCTATCGGCTTGGGCTTTTCACAATTATGGAGAGAAATTCTGGTTATACTTGCTGCAATGCCTTCGGCTGTTCTGGCCGTTGTGTTTATTCGCCGGTATGGTTCAAATGAGGATGCTTCGTTGGCCTCGGCGGTTGTTGTTGTTGTTACAATAATTAGTGTTATAACATTGACTGGAATTGCATTGATTATCGGATAATGATTATAAAAATCAAAGTTTTACATTTATGTGATCTTAATTTTTAGGTTGTTAGGATAAACATCTGTTTTGATGAAAATGGCATTCAATCAGATAAACAGAATTTTGGAAAACAAAGAAAGTAATAATTTACAATGATTTTAGAAACAGATAATATATCAGTACGCTATAAAGATAGAACAGGATGCAATACTGCTGCTCAAGATGTGTCAATTTGTGTTGATAACGGTCAGTCGGTAGGGCTTTTAGGTGAAAGCGGATCCGGGAAAAGTACGGTTGCAAATGCAATATTAGGCTTTGTTCCATATTTTAAAGGAAAAATCTTTTTTGAAGAACAAGATATCAGCCTTTTTAATAAAGTACAACGAAAAGCTTTTTGTCAATCTGTTCAACCAATTTTTCAGGATCCTTTCAATTCTCTGAATTCTGCAATGCGTGTTGAACAAATATTATCTGAAGTTTTGAAAATAACGAAGTGTATGAAGAGCAAATCAGATAGGGATAGCCGTATTAAGGAACTTCTTGATATTGTTGGTCTGGCTGATGATTGTCTTAAAAAATATGCTCATGAATTAAGTGGTGGTCAGTGCCAGAGAGTTGGCATCGCAAGAGCTTTGGCGGTTGAACCAAAACTTATAATTGCCGACGAACCTGTTTCAGCTCTCGATGTTTCTGTTCAGGCTCAGATACTTAACCTTATGAAAGAACTTCAAAATCAATTTGAATTATCATTTCTTTTTATTGCCCATGATCTCGCTGTTGTACAATATATGTGTGAAACTATTCATGTTATGAAAGATGGACACATTATTGAAACAGGAAATTCATTGTCGTTACTTAATAATCCTAAAAATGACTATACTAAAAAGTTGGTCGATGCCGTTCCCTCTCTGAATATATAATAAAATTTACTATCATCGCTCCAAATTTCTGTAGTTAACACTTAAATTCTCAAAAAAATACATTTGGTATTATGCCAAATGTTTGAATAAAGATATGTTCGATGAATGAAGATGATAAATAATATAGGAGTCTAAAGCTAAGACAATCAATGCTTTAGCACATCGATAAGATTATGGATGATCGAACAGCTTGTTGCTGGCGAACGTTGTGTTTGTGAATTTGTAGATGCCAAGCTTTGGTAAACAGGGTTTTTATAGCTTAGAAATGCCTTGCATTTTAAATTGTCAAAGAAAATAGAGGAATAGATTATGACTTGGAAAAAAGAATGGAGAAAATTATTTTTAAATGTGGGAGTATTTAATATTGTCAATTTTGAAAAAGAATTGATAATATTAGAGATAATTATATTGTTATAAAACACAAATTATAGGAGATAATAATGAATGAAAAATCAAAGAACTAATCGCGATTGGTGCTTCAGTCAGCGCACATTGTCAGCCTTGCTTGAGCTATTATGTTCAAGCTGCTAAAGAATTGGGTTATTTCAAAGGAAGAAATAGATGAAGCTATTCAGGTTGGGCATATGGTCGAAAAAGGTGCTATGGGTGCCATGAAAAAGCATTCTAATGAAATATTAAATAATATATAGAGCCAATTGACAAAGTAACTAGACTAAAAGTACACCATCTGGTTTGGCAGACTAAATGTGACATTGATAGTTTCAGGGGGAGTGCAGTTGCTTTGTCAATTGAAGGGTGAATAAAAAAACAGTTAAAAAGTAAGTTTTTTCTTGATTTTTTGACTGATAAAGGTATATTATGCCTTTTTATGAATTTAAAGAAAGAAGGTACCATAATGAAAAAAGATATACATCCAAAGTATGACGATACAACGATAACATGTTCATGCGGCAATGTTATGAAAGTTCGTTCTACAGGTAAAGATACGAATGTAAACACATGTTCTAAATGTCATCCATTTTATACAGGCAAGGCAAGTTTAGTTGACACAGAAGGTCGTGTAGAGCAGTTTCGTAAGAAATATGGTTTGGCTTAATTTATTTTAGCCGGCCATTGGTAGTGCCGAATTTACCGCTATTTCCTTTTATAACAATCGGAGTTAGGTGAGTTCGGCTTTTTTTTGCCTAATTTATTAGATATTTTTTACAATTAAAGAGAGTGTAAAATGATTGAAAAAAGCTATATAGAAAATATTTTGAGAAGAATTCCTGAGATTGAGAAAGATATGTCTCAACCTGGAGTGGCATCTGACCAAAAGAAGATGCGTAAGCTTGTTCAAGAGCATTCTCGGTTGAAAAAGTTTGAGATAACTGCTCAAGATTATATTACTGTTCTTGAAGGAATAGAAAGTAATAAGGAGTTGCTTGCGGACGAGGGAATTGAGAGTGAATTGGCAGAGATGGCACAGATAGAACTTGAGGAGCTTGAGGAAAAGTTTCCTGAAGTTGAAAGAGCTTTAAAATTTGAGCTGCTACCGAAAGATGAAGGAGCCGATCGTAATGCGATTGTTGAGATACGAGCCGGTACAGGAGGAGATGAAGCTGCTTTATTTGTTGGGGATCTTTTAAGAATGTATCAACATTATGTTGATAGTATTGGTTATAAAATTAATATAATTGATTCAAGTCCTTGTGAGGTTGGTGGTTTCAAAGATATTACATTTTCAGTTGAAGGTGCCGGAGCTTATGGTATTCTACAATATGAAATGGGAGTGCATCGAGTTCAGAGGGTTCCTATGACCGAAACACAAGGTCGCGTACATACATCAGCCTCAACTGTTGCAATTTTTCCTGAATCGGAGCCTGAAGATGACATTCATTTGCCTCCTGATGAGATCAGAATTGATATTTATTGTGCATCCGGTCCGGGAGGTCAGTGTGTGAATACAACATATTCAGCAATTCGTATAACACATCTGCCAACAGGTTTGGTTGCAAAAAGTCAGGATGAACGTTCTCAGCAGAGAAACAAAGAGAAAGCAATGAGAGTTCTTAAGTCCAGGATTCTTGCAGAGCGAAAGCGAATTGAAGAAGAGAAGATGGGAGATGCCCGCCGCTCGCAGATTGGTTCAGGAGATCGAAGTGAGCGAATCAGAACATATAACTTTCCGCAGAACCGTTTGACTGATCATCGAATTAATTTGACACTATACAGTCTTGATAGAATCATGGAAGGTGATATGCAGGATTTGCTTACAGCCTTGAAAAATCATGATCTGGAAGCTAGAATTGACAGAGAGCTTTCAACTCTAGCATAATATAATTTCGCATTTTTACAAAATGAACTTTATAAATTTGATATTAAAGGTGGTATAAGATGCCGGATTGCAGCATAAAAACAGTCGGAGCAGTGTTGAGAAGCTCTCAGCAATATTGTCGCCAGCATAATGTTTATGAAGCAGATATTTCTTGTGAGTATTTACTTTCCTGTCTGCTCAAGTGCAAAAGGCTTGATTTGCAGATGAAAAAAGATATGGAACTTGGAGAGAAGTATTTAGAAGCGATGCGCAGGGGCATTAAGCGTCTTGCAAGCGGCGAGCCTGTTCAACATATCATTGGTCATTGGGAGTTTTATGGGAGGACATTTAAGACGGATAAGCGGGCTCTCATTCCGCGTCCGGAAACAGAGCTTCTTGTTGAAACAATTCTAAAGGAAGAGAGTCTTGTTACCGAAGATTTGCCAGCCATTGTTGATGTTGGAACAGGCACAAGTTGTATTATCTCCACATTAGCTTTAGAATTAAACAAAAGAGGCAGGTTTTTGGGAATTGATATAAGTTCTGAAGCTCTGGAATTAGCCAAAGAGAATGTAAGCATGCATAATCTTGATGATATTGTTCTTTTAACAAACTTAGAACTATCTGATGTGATTGAGCCCATGACATTGGATATTATTGTTGCCAATCTTCCATATATTACAACTCTGGAGTATAATAATCTGCCTCCTCATATTAAAGACTTTGAGCCTAGGATGGCTTTAGAAGCCGGAGCAGATGGTATGGATGCCATAATGATGATTATTGAAGAAGCTTTTGCTGCTTTGAAGCCCAATGGTCTGTTATTCCTGGAAATAGGTGTAAATCAGGGTGAGATGACCATGAATCTTCTTTCAGAGCTTGGATATCAGAATATTAAAGTAATCAAAGATCTTTCCGGTAGAGATCGAATTATCAGGGCTGAAACCGGGGATATTTAATGAAATTTATTCACATCAGTGATTTACATCTATATACTAAAGGTTATTCCTTTAAAGATTTACTTTATCCAAAAAGGTTTGCCGGCTGGTTGAACTATACTTTCAAGAGAAAGGATAAATTTATTGATTCCATTGACAAGTTTAAAAAGATTGAAGAATTTATTATTATCAATGGTATAGACGGAGTTGTTTTGTCGGGAGATATCACATGTCTTGGAAGTAGTGGTGAATTTGATATTTCCAAAGAGTACATAAAGAGTCTTGCAGAAAAAGTGAAGTATTTTGCCATTATACCGGGTAATCATGATTATTACATTGACAAGAAACTGTATAACAAAGCTTTTGGTGACCTTACCAAGTCGGATGATTTTATTAACAATGATCAATGTGGTGTAATTGAATTTTCTGATGGGGTATATATTGTTCTTCTAAATAGTGTTGAGCCTCATCCCAACACACTTTTGTCTTCGGGAAAAGTTTCTCAAAGTCAACTGACCTCTTTGACAGAAGTTTTAAATGAACTTAAGACAAACTCAGAAAATCTTGTTTTTATATGTTCCCATTATGGATTGAGAAAGCAGAATGGAGCAAGGGATGTTATAACACATGGAATTGTGAATGATAAAGAGCTTGAGAATCTTCTTGCGGAACGAGATGTTTATCTTCTTCACGGTCATATTCATCATACTTATAGATATGATGTTGGTTCCTTGAAATGTTATGGAGCGGGTGGAACAACATTTTTAAATCGAGAAGCATTTTGGTTGTTTGAATGTTCAGATGGTAGAGTTGCTTCTTCAATGATTAAATATGTGAATGGTGAGTATGTCAAAGATTAAAAAAAGAGTATTACTTCACACATGTTGTGCAAATTGTGCAGCAGCTTCAATAGAAAAGCTTTTAGAGTCATATGATGTAGGTTTATATTTCTGCAACTCAAATATATATCCCATTGAGGAGTTTAAAATGCGTTGTAATGATATGAAAAATTATGCAGATATCAACAATATTCCTATTTGGATTGCTGATTATGATCATAACGATTGGCTAGATTTTGTTAAAGGTTTTGAGAATGAACCTGAAAAGGGTGAGAGATGCAGACTATGCTTCAGATACAATCTTGCTAAAACAGCAAAGTTGGCAGAAGCAGAGAATTATGATTTTTTTACAACTACTTTGACCATCAGTCCACATAAGATTTCTAAAGTCATATTTGAAGAGGGGAACAAGTATAGTAATTTTCTTGATATTGATTTTAAGAAGCAGGATGGTTTCAGACGTAGCCTTGATTTGTCAAAGATCAACAATTTCTACAGGCAGAAATATTGTGGTTGTGAGTTTTCCATACGAGATTAAAGCTACATTTATGAAAGGTTCCTTAGATTTCTGGTTGAGGATGTAAGCATGATTTTTAATTAATGAAATTAGGGGGTTGAATTATTTTTTAAAGGCGGGATCACCCCGGCTACTACGTTCTGGACTTTAATTTATAATTTCAGAGTAATTTATTTTCGTAATAGCTGGGCTACAAAATACCTGCAAATTAATGATTTAGCGTTGTTTACGGCATCAGCAACTGTAGGGACGGGGAGTTTCACCCCGCCGAGAAACATATCAACCAGAAAAACAGCTAAGGTCCTTAGATTTCTGGTTGGTTGACTAAAAGTGCATTTTATCCAATAGAATTAAGGAATATATTTTTATTTCATCACCCAGCTACTAAAAAGAAAAGAGAAATGCAAATTTAGACTTAAATATTTTTATACTTAGTAGCTGGGTGATAAATTGAAAAATTAGTTTCAGCGGACGCCGAGGACGGCATCCCTCCCATGTGAACCTTACAGACTAATGTTAGATTGCAATTTTAACCGGGAGGGTTGGCGTCCCCGCCGACCGAAAAGGGTATTTAACCGGAAAAACAGGGCTAAGGTTACACATATAAAAAAATAGTTTACATATTAGTTTATGTTGTCTATAATTCTTATGTATTACAAATTTTAACGAAAGGAAATTATTATGTACAAGACGGGAAATCCGGTATTAAGGCAGGAAAGTTTTCGTGCGGCAGAGGGAACAGGTCAGATGACTATAACTGGAACAATCAACAAAACCGGCTTTTTGTTGCTTTTGGCAATGATTTCAGCATCTTATGTCTGGAGCATTGCGTTGAGTAATACGCAGTCTGCACAAGGTTGGATGCTTCTTGGCGTTATAGGTGGTTTTATTGCTGCAATAATTTGTGCATTTAATCCTCCGGCCACAAAATTCTTAGCACCTGCTTACGCATTGCTGGAAGGTCTTTTCTTAGGAGGAATATCTTCTGTTTATAATGCACAGTATCCCGGAATAGTTGTTCAGGCTGTTCTGGGGACATTTGGAGTAATGTTTGCAATGCTGTTTTTATATCAATCCAGAATAATCAAGGTTAACCAGAAGTTTCTGCTTGGTGTTGTTTCGGCAACAGCCGGGATATTTTTCATATATCTTTTTGGTTTTGTTGCTTCTTTGTTCGGTATGCATCTCGGCATTTTTGGTAATGGAATTATTGGAGTTGGTTTCAGTGCTATAGTTGTAGTTGTTGCATCATTAAATTTAGTGCTTGATTTCTTTTTTATTGAACAGAATACAAATGCTAATGCCCCTAAATATATGGAGTGGTATGGTGCATTTTCTCTAATGGTGACATTGGTTTGGCTTTATATTTCTATTCTTCGTCTATTAAGCAAGTTGAATAGAAGCTAATTTATGATTGATTTACACTTTCATTCAAGCTTTTCAGACGGCAGATTTACTCCTGAGCAACTTGCGGAAATGGTTGAAGCAATAGGATTAAAAGCAGCTTCTCTGACAGATCATGATACAACCGCAGGTTTGGAAAGGTTTAAGAATGCACTGGAAGGTACAGATGTTGAATTTATACCGGGTGTTGAGCTGAGTGTTACTCCACCTGATGAAAATTCAAAAATGAATATTCATATGCTTGGATATTATATTGATCTTAACAATAGTGCTTTGCAGACAGCTCTTGAAGAGGTTAGAGATGGAAGAGAATCCAGAAACAAGAAGATAATTAAGAAGTTAAACGACCTTGGAATTGATATAACTTATGATGAAGTTGCAGATTATGCAGGGGAAGATGTTGTTGGAAGGTTGCATTTTGCATATGCTTTGATTGGCAGGAAGATAGTCAGTCAGAAACAGCGGGCATTTGACAGTTATCTTGGGAAAGGCAAACCGGCATATGTTGAGCGTTTCAGGCTTACAGCTGCAGATAGTATAAGGCTTATAAGAGAAGCAGGAGGTCTGCCTGTTTTAGCACATCCAATAACACTTGGACTCGGTTATAATAATTTATATGATTTTGTAAGTTCACTCAAGGACTTGGGGCTTGTAGGAATGGAAATTTATTATTCAGAACACAAGGAAAAGCATATAAGAGATTATTTAAAAATTGCACAGAAGTTAGATTTGATTGCAACAGGTGGTTCAGACTTTCACGGAGAAGGGAATGATATTCTTCATTTGGGTGTTGGCTTTGGAAATTTAAATGTTCCTGACTCTGTTGTAGATAACCTGAAAGCTGCTGTAAAGGTTTTATAAAATGAGTGTTATTGCAATAGGCTTAAGTGGTGGCATTGACAGTACCTATGCCGCATTGACTCTCAAAGAACAGGGTCATGAACTAATTGGATTAACCGGGATAATGTCTGATTTTGCAACATCAAAGGTTGGTCAGCAAGCTGTTAATGATGCCGGAATGGTTGCAGAGCAGCTTGATATTCCTTTTCATGTTGTGGATTTGAGAGATTCTTTTAAAGCTCATGTTATTAAATATTTTTGCAATGAGTATAAACATGGAAGAACTCCGTCACCATGCGTGGTTTGTAATCCTACAATAAAATTTGGAGTTTTGCTTGAAAAAGCTGTTGAGCTTGGAACTCATAAAATTGCAACGGGTCATTATGTGAATTTAGTAAAAGAGAGTGATAATTTGTATCATCTTTATAAAGGTATTGATGATAAGAAGGATCAATCCTACTTTCTATGCAGGTTAACACAGAAACATTTGAGTCGGGCGATGTTTCCTTTGGGAAATATGCAGAAGAGAGATGTTAAACAAAAATTAGCTGAGAGTGGTTTAAAGTATGTAAAACGTGATGAAAGTCAGGAAATCTGTTTTGTTGCGGATGACGATTATGTATCATATTTAGAGAAAAATATGGATACCAAAGATCTTGCAGGTGATTTTTTGAAAGCAGGTGAAACTTTTATTTCACGTCATAATGGTATTCATTGTTATACTGTTGGTCAACGCAAAGGGCTTGGTGTTGCTCTTGGAACACCTGCATATGTAACCAAAATTGACTCATGCACAAATAATATATATTTGGGAGAAAGAGAAAAAGCCTTGTCAAAAGAGGCAAAAGTTACTAATATATCATGGTTAGCTGAAAAGTCTCCTTTTGAGTCTCCTTTTTATTGTGACGTACAGATTCGTTATGGTCACAGACCAAGTCGTGCAAAAGTTGAGCTTTTTGGGGATAATGAAGCGATAATTGTTTTTGATAAATCACAATTTGCTGTTGCACCGGGGCAGTCGGCGGCGTTTTATAATGAAAGAGAGTTGCTTGGGGGCGGTTGGATAAGTTAATAATGTTTTTAATGGTTATTAATGTTGGAAAGCCTCCGGCGAGATGTAATTAGTTAAATAGTTAGATAGGTTTGGGAAAGCTCCGCAGGTATATATAAACAGGTTGCGAATTTGTAGATTCTTAGTCTGGAACTTCAAAGGCGGAAGCAGGTGCTGAATTTACTTTTTAACATTTATCATTTTTTAACATAGAACTGTGTGCTTAAAAAAAATAACAGGAGAAATAAAATGAGAATAAAGATCACTGAATGTTTAGAAGATGGTGCTAAATTATATACAGCTAATTTTAAAAAGTTAGTTTTGGCAAGTTTAGTTGCGTTATACCTTATGCTGGTATCAGGCTTATTGTTTGCAGGTGTTGCAATGATTGGCATGTTAATGCTTATTGCAGCTTTTGACAATGACGAGGATGTTGGAATACCTTATTTGTTTAAAGGTTTTAAATACTTTATTCCCTCTTTTCTTATATATTTTTCTATATTTGTTATAACATCAGCCATAATGTATCTTGGTTATTTATTTAAATTCAATGTATTATATTTTGTTGGATTTGTTGTCTCTTTTGCAATAGGTGTCGGGGTCATGTATAGTTTGTTTTTCATCTATGAAAAAGATATGAATTTCATTGATGCAGCTAAGAGTAGTTTTGATCTTGTGAAGAAAGATGTACTTGGATCATTTATTATTTTAGTTCTTGTAAAAATGATTGCCGGCAGTTTCTTGTTGTGGAATGTTATATCTAATAAAGGACATAATTATATTTTTGTTCCGGCACTTGCAATGATGGTTTTTATGATGCCTTTAGCAATGTGTATATATTACAAGGCATATAAGATGTTATCAGCAAGTGTTGAAGATGATTTAGAAGTCGAAACAGAAGAATCTGCGGCACATGCATTCAAAAATATTGGAGATGATGAATATTTTGCGAAAGAAGATGTTAAAAACTTAGAGGATTCCGAAAAAGAAGCCGAAAAAAAAGCAAAAGATATAATTGAGCCGGAAGTTCTTGATCCTGAAAATGATGAGATATTGGGTGTATAGAAAAAAATAAGTTTCTTATCTCATTAAAGACCTGAGATGATTCAGGTCTTTTTTGATATTGGTTATGCCTACGGTAAATAGTTAAATTTTAATTCTTGATTATTTTGACTAGGTCGTTGATATTCATTTTTGCTGTTCTGTCAGTTCCTTCAAGTAATGAGTTTGCCAACTCTTTCTTAAATTCATGCAGTTCAATAATTTTTTCTTCAATTGTGTTTTTGGCAATAATTCTATAAACTGTCACAGCTCTTTTCTGACCAATTCTATGTGCTCTGTCAGATGCCTGATCTTCTACAGCCGGGTTCCACCAAGGATCCATATGTATTACATAATCCGCAGCTGTCAGGTTTAGACCGGTTCCACCGGCTTTTAAGCTTATAAGGAACAGATCACTATTTCCGTCCTGAAAATCTTTTACAGCCTGTTCTCTTTTTCTAATAGGTGTTGAACCATCAAGGTACTGATAACTGATGTTCTCTTTGTCAAGATACTCTCGAATTATTTTCAAGTGGGTTACAAATTGAGAAAATACCAGTGCTTTATGATTGTTATCAAGTAATTCATGAACAAGTTCTTTAAACTGTTCCAGTTTGGAGCTGACTAGCTTGCTGTTTTTATCAACAAGCAATGGATTACAACATAGCTGTCTCAATTTTGTTATTTCAGCTAGGACTTTAAGGTGTTTTGATCCTTTTTTGTCTTCTGATTCCATAATAGATTCTGTTCTGTCAATTGCCCTTTGTCGGAGAGTTTCATAAAAAATTCTCTCATCCTCATTCATTTCAACGGTGAGTGTTATCTCTGTCTTATCCGGTAATTCATCCAATACATTTGTTTTCAGTCTTCTTAGAATAAATGGAGATATTAATTCGCGTAAAGTCTTTTGTACAATCAGGTTGCCATCTTTTTCGATTGGAGCCATGAATTTTGATTTGAACATTTTAGATGTTCCCAGCAAACCCGGATTAATAATATCAAATAGGTTCCATAACTCGCCTAAATTGTTTTCAAGAGGTGTTCCGGTTGTAAGAATTTTGAAATCTGCATGAACTTGCCTTGCGACCTTGGAGCGTTTTGTCCCAATATTTTTAAGGGCTTGAGCTTCGTCAAAAACCAGAACACTCCAGTTTACTTTAGAAATTTCAGCAATAGTTGTATTCAAAAGTCCGTATGATGTAATTAGCACATCATGCTCTTTGAGGTTAGCAATTTTATCTCTATCAAAGTCTCTAAGCTGGATAGGATTTAGTTTCGGGGTAAATCTTTTTGCTTCATTATACCAGTTTGCGGTTACTGATGCAGGAGCAACAACAATGGACGGACTATCGGATGCTTTCGCCAGAATTAATGCCAGAGCTTGAATAGTTTTGCCAAGTCCCATATCATCAGCCAAACATGCACCAACACCCCATTGAGCAAGAATAGAGAGCCATTTGTAGCCATCCTTTTGATAGTTTCTTAGAGTACCCTGAAATGTTGACGGAATCTCGGGATGAAAGTCTTTTAGATTTTCTATTTTTTTTACCGAATCGTTCCACTCTTTGCAATACAAAATTTCTTCATTGTCTTCAAAAATTGATGCAAAATTTGATATTGCGAGTTGGTGTATTCTGCTCTCACCGGCTTTACTTGTGTCAACAATTGTATTAAGAGTATTTACTTTTTTTCTGAATTCATCTGTAATTTTAATAAATTCATTTTTAGAAATTTGTATATAATTTAGGGATTGGTCTTCCAGTTTTTCCAATAAATCTTTAAAACCAATCATTTTGTTTTTTGATATTTTATATTCACCTTTGATCGCAAACCAATCTTTTTTCTTGTCAATTTTCAGTTTAAAATTATTCGTATTTGAAGCTGAAGAGACTTTAATTGCTCCACCATCGGGCCATTCAATTGTCAGCATTTTTTTTGATACGGCCGGTTCAATAATATCTAAGATGTATAAGCATTCTTTCGGGGTTTCGAAGTAGACTACACCGGAGCTGATTGCCTCATGCAGTTCAGGAATCTCATTAACTAAATTATTGTAGTTTTGTTTTTCTTCTGTAAAATCTCTTTTAGTCACATAGCTTACATCTTTGTATGTTTCAAACAGTGTTTTAATTCCTTTGCCTATTGGTTGCAATAACCCGAATTTTGTGAATGGCTTAACACCAATGCCAAGTTTAAATCCATCGTTATTAGGGTTAATCTGTATGATAACACTAGAGTTTGGATCAACAATTTTTGCATCAATGCTGTGGTCTTCTGAAACATGTATGTCAGACTCGGAATGCACTATTACTTTATCAGAGATTGTTGATATGGTCTTTTGTATCTGTTTTTTTGCTTTAACAGGAATCTTAATGTTTTCTTTTTTTTCAAATGTTTGTAAGATCTTTTTATCTGTTTCTGATAGTCTGAGAAATCTCAAACGGGTAGGGGATTCCTGGTATACAGGAGGATTTTCTGTATTGCATATTATTTTAGGAACATTGATGAGCAACTGATAAAGATCGTTTTCCTGCTGAATTGTCAGCTCAATTTTACCTTCAACTAATTCAATATGTGAGTTTATTGAGTCATCTATAAAAAGAAGAGGATGTTCTTCAAATTCATGTATGGACTTATTAATATTCAGGAAGTACTCTTCTCGATAATCATAACCAACTCGCTCTTTGTCAATATAGTTTGAGATCCTTTTATCTTGTTCCGTCAGAAAATTAAAATTCTGTTCTTTTATTCTTTTAAGAGCAGTTGTTCTTCCTTTTGACCATTTACCTGATTTATTTTTCTTTTGAATAACCGGTTTGATGCTTTTTAAGACCTGTTTTTCCATACAGAATTTCCAAATTAATCTTTCTTCTGCAGAACCATTTATCTGGCTATGCAGATATGAAATGGAATTTAAGTTGTTTAATGCTGTTTCCCATTCTTCCTGCTTTTTCAGCATTTTACAAATCGGGACATAATTGTATAAATCATCCTGTGATGTTTTAGTTGTATCATTTTCAACTGCCTTGTATATATTCCAACTGCATAGTTTGAAACCTTGAACATCCATCATCTCGGCAATTGATTTTATAAGAGAAATAATGTATTTTTTTTCTTTCAAACACCATAATAAAACAATGCATGAAAGCAAATTGCTTAAAGGGTTAAAAGAGCTGTGAGTTGTAAGCAGCAACATCTCATAATCATCAATTCGTTCACATTGTATTTGCCTACGTAAAATTTTTTCCCATTTTGGTATTGTATATTGCTTTATGTATTTTTCATATGAATCTATTTTAGGAATTGCAGTATTTTGTTGGGTCGCCATTATTGTAAATATGTATATTGAGTCAGAAAACGGGTTGAAAAGCTTCTTTTGTTTTGTTGATGTCTTATCCTTAAGAGCTAGTTCATGGAATTTGATTACATTATCCCATTTGCCCTCAATTAAAAATGCCTTTAAAGATTTTGTATAGTTCTTATATTCCTCTGATTTAAGATATGATTCAAGCTCTTCTGCTTCATCTACTAAATTGGCAAAATACTTATGTGCAATCAATTTGTATATGTGTGAGTCATCAATATCAAAATGACCTCTCAAATATTTTATTGTTGAGTTGTTGATCATTAGATAAGACTCTGGGGGGACATTTGGATTTAAAAAGAATTCATTAAATGCCTTGTGTATAAAACTTTTATTGAATGTTTGTAATAAATTACCTTTTTCATCATTCATCAAAAGCCGGAAGAAATAGTAGAATATTTCATAGTCACTGTTTTTGCTTTGAAGATTTTTGTAATAATTGTAGAGTTTTCTTGCCTCCGGCATATTGTCGATGTAAAGCTGTATTTTAATGTCTCTTGCCACAACCTGAACAAAGTCATTGTTGAAATATCCCCAGCTGGATTTAGGCGGATATAAGTCTCTCATTACATTAAGATATCGTCTGAACTCTCTTGGTTCTTTAGCAAGTTCTGATAAGACAAAGTGGCTACAATGTATATTGAGTATATTGTATTGTTTGCCTGCATTCTTATAGATTTCAACAAAGCCTTCAGCGTTTAGTTTGCTAATAATATCGTTGTACTCTGCCGGTTTAAGTTTTAGTCCATGACCTAGATATGATACGAAAGTAATAGCTTTTGTTTGTGTTAGACCTTCTCCAATAAAAGCAATTATATTGACAACAATGCGTTCCTTTTCTGACAAAGATTTAATAAAGGTTTTTATTTCTGTTGTATCGCACATCTTTTATCTTTCTAAAAATTCCTGTGCAAGGAATAATGAACCGGTAATGCATATTATGCTATCCTCATCAGCAATTTTCTTTGCATTATCTATGGCTTCTTCTAAGGTTACCTTGTCACATTTTATATTAAGATTTTTGCAGATATTTTCAAGAGTCTCTTTAGTGGCAGATCTGTGGTTATTAAATTGAACTAAAAGTATTTTTTGTGCACTTTTTTTAAGTTGTTTCAAAAAGTTGTAATTATCTTTGTCATTGCACATTCCAACAATATATACAACTCCTTTATCGTCCCTTAAACCATCAAGTGTCTTTGTCAGTTGTATGGCGGACTCTTCATTATGTGCACCATCAAAAATGATTTTTGATTTGTCATCAATTAGTTGAAATCTTCCCGGCCATTGTGTCTTTTCGATGCCTTCTTTAATTTTCTTTATAGGCAGTTCAATGTCCAAAGAGTTAAACACATACTCTATTGCGGTTACTACAGATGCCAAATTATCAATTTGATAATCCGCCCCAAAAGGTAGTAAGAGTTGACCATAAGAAGCATTTGATGTTTCTATATTTAATTTGATTGTGCTAATAGTATGTTTGCGGACCGATATTGAAACATTTTCTTCGGCACTTATAACCGCTGCATCTTTTTCGTTTGCAATTTCTTTTATTTTATTGACTGCTTCATCCGGCATTTTTGCAAGAATCACAGGTGTTTGATATTTTATTATGCCGGCTTTCTCGGCTGCAATATCAAAGATAGTATTTCCAAGATATTCTGAATGATCAAAAGATATGTTTGTAATTATTGAAAGTATCGGATTTACAACATTTGTTGCATCCAGTCGCCCACCAAGTCCTGTTTCAATAATGGCAATCTGAACACCTTTTTGTTCAAAAAATTTAAATGCTATTGCGGTTGTAAATTCAAAGAATGTAGAATGTTCTTCATCGGCATCTTCTAAATCTTCAATTAAGCTGCACAAATCAACGTCACTAATTGGAGTTCCGCTGCATTTGATTCTCTCGTTAAACCTAATTAGATGTGGCGATGTATAAAGTCCGGTGTTTATTCCTACATTAGATAGTGCACTGTCAATCATGGCGGCAGTTGAACCTTTGCCATTTGTACCGGCAATATGTATTACTGCATAACTATTTTGAGGGTTCCCAATTCTTTCAAGTAATCGTTCTTCAACACCCAGTCCGGGTTTTATACCAAATGACTCTCTCTTATATAAATTTTCTAATGTTGCTTTTAGCTCTTTTGTTTCCATATTTTGTCGCTATAAGTATTAAATTAATGCTTATCTATTTTTAGTGATTTTTTTCCCATTGCCTATATTTCTTCTGTGCACTTTTTAATCTATGAGTAAGATTCACTTCTTCAGGTTTCATTTTTCTCAGTTGGTCATCAATCAGGTTTCGCCTACCACCTGTTGCACGTTTTTTATCTTCTTTGAGCTGTTCTGCTTTTTTTGAAAGTGCAATATAGTCTTTAATTGCATTTGCATATTCAATGGCATAAGGATTCTTGGCATTCAGACCTTTTTTTGTTTTTGTATCAATGTTTTTAGCTGCGGGTGAGGGTCTATTTACTTTAAGCGATTTCACCGGCTGATTATTTTTTGGCTTGCCTGTTGTATAAGTTTTATCTACCGTTTCAATATTATCACTAGTGGTTTCACTGGAAGATATCATTTTACCATTGTCAATATTATCACTAGTGCTTTCACCGGAAGATATTATTTTTTGTTCTTCAAAATTATAGTCTTTGTCGTTATATTCATTAACAATGCCGGTTGATTTATAGGTTTTTTTGATTATTATTGTTTTTGATCCTTGCAAATCATCTGATTTTAATGTAGATTTGTATAGGTCATCAATATAGATTAAAGCCCAAAATATTAATAGCGAGCCAAATACAAGAAGCATTATGTATTGTGTGAAAAATTTTGACCAGTTTTGTTTCATAATTTGCTATATTGTTAGAGTTTATAAAATGAGTATTTACGACAGAGAATACATGAAAAAAGATTATAAAGTAAAAAAAGCTTTAAATCATAAAAAAATATCTGTGTTTTTGAAAATCAAATTTCAGCTCTGGTGTTTGATTCGCAAAATCTTTAAAAAGTAAAGTTTAACCATGCCCCATACTCAATATTTTTGAAGTCGAAGTCTGAGAATATATCCCAATCGTATACAGGAAGATAAGCATCTATTTTCAGATTAACACTTCCCAAAGGAATGTATAGACCCAGAATGAACTGATAAGAAAATTCACCCCAGTCATCATCTCCTTCATCTCTCAAAATGTAAGGATCCAAAATACCAAAACCGGCTTCAAGATATCTGTCGTAAAACATTAAGTTCAGAAAAGGCGTAATAACATTTTCAATGTCCGGATCAAGAGATGCCTCTGGTGCCCACATTGCACCAATCTGCCAGAATGCTGCCTGAGTACGGTATTCATATGCAAGACAATATGACCAGTCATTGTCATCAAAAGGTACTTCACCCATATTTGCCTCTTCGGTATGATATCTTGCACCCAAAGAAAGCCCCTGTGAATCATAAGCATATGTTGCGCCTGTCATTGCTAACATGTAAACAATTGCTAATGTGCATATTGTTGTCAACTTGTTTTTCATTTTAAATATTCCTTAATTGTTTAGGTTTTCTTAATTAATAACCTGTGTATATATAAAAATTTTAATATCTCCGAAAAAACTCTGTAAATTGTATATATTATTGCCGGTAAATACAAGTAAAAAAACAATATATACATATATATACCTGTTTTTCTGGTTGATTTTTGTTTTCGGTCGGCGGGGACACCGATCCTCCCGATGTGCAGACTAATATTGTCTTGTAGGAATGGGAGAAAACACCCCCCCCCCCCCTCTCCCCCCCCCCCCCCCCCCCCCCACAGGAGG
>CAYTUX010000112.1:0-5295 GCA_964441455.1 uncultured Victivallales bacterium
TTATCACCCGTTGGGTGATAAAGTTAAAAATTAGTTTAGCGGACGCCGAGGACGGCATCCCTCCCGTTTTTACAAGACAATATTATAACACATCGGGAGGGTTGGCGTCCCCGCCGACCGAAAAGGGCATTTAACCAGAAAAACAGGGACTATTTTCATTTGGTGAAAAACAAGTTTACAAAGTTAAGTTCAGATGTTATATTTTTGTTTATATATTGTTATAAGGATTGATAATTTTAATAGCAAAAGAGAGTTATTGGATGAATTGTTTTTTACATATTGATATGGATGCGTTTTATGCATCTGTTGAGCAGAAAGATAATCCTAATTTAAGGGGTAAGCCGGTTGTTGTCGGGGGTAGTAATCCTGATTCACGGGGAGTTGTTGCAGCAGCATCATATGAGGCTAGAAAGTATGGTATACATTCGGCGATGCCACTTTCTCATGCAAAACGCAAGTGTCGTGATGCAGTATTTGTTCCGGTAAGAATGCAGAGGTATGCAGAAGTTTCCAGAGCTGTCTTTGATATTTTTTATAACTACACTCCAATGATTGAAAAAATTTCCATCGATGAGGCTTTTCTTGAGGTGTCAGGTTGTTTTGCTCTTTTTGGTTCATCTGCAGAGATTGCTGAAAAAATAAAAGATGATATATATGGACAATTGGGTATAACCTGTTCTGCGGGTATAGCAACCAAGAAGTATCTGGCAAAAATTGCAAGTGATATGAACAAGCCTGATGGATTAACCGTTGTTCCCGAAGACATTATTGAATTTTTAAAGCCACTTCCTGTTTCATCTCTGTGGGGAGTTGGAAAAGTTACAGGAGAGATTCTTAGAGTTAGAGGTCTAAAAACAATAGGGGATATACAAAGAGTTTCTACTGATGTTTTGGAGAATGCATTAGGCAAGCCGACAGCTGCTCATTTGAAGAAATTAGCTCTTGGAATTGATGACAGGAATATTGAAACAGTCCATATTGACAAAAGTATATCAACTGAAAATACATATTCTGATGATATTTTTGATAAGAGTGAGATTCTCTATGAACTGTATGAATTAGTTAACAAGGTGGGTAGCCGTCTTAGAGCAAGTGGGAAATATGCAACAACTGCTCAAGTTAAAGTAAGATGGTCAGATTTCAAAACAATTACAAGGCAGAAAACATTTGATATTCCAATATGTGATGATTTTACACTTCGCCAGTCTGCAAAAGAGATATTTGAACAGATTGATATTATTTCAGGAGTCCGATTAATTGGCTTTGGTGTATCTAATCTTACCGATAATGAAAAACCGTCTCAATTAAGTCTTTTTGATCTTGATGATAACATAAAAAAAAGAGAAACACTTTCAAAAACCGTTGACCAGGTCCGTAAAAAATTTGGAAAAGAGGCTATAAAATAATCGTTTGGCGGACCAAACTAGCGAACGTGCTATATGCACGAGTCCCGCACGGTCTCAGCCAAACGCCTTGTCTTCCCCAGACCTGGGGAAGACAAGTTCTTCTAACTAAGCATTGCACCGATTAATACAAATATCATGACAAAACAACATGGTTAATACAAGACATATTTATGCATTAATTCGGTTAAAAAGTATCATACAAGTCCTGTAAAGCGGAATCCAATGATGAATTGTCGAGCTGGAGCTCGGCGTTCCCAGGAGGGGAAGAACGTCGAACGTCAAATTATGAATGAAGTATTACCCCTCCCACCTCGTACGCGAGGTGGTCGAGGCAAGAGGACGGAGGGGTTCTTCCTCCCGCTAGCAACATAACCTTAAACTGCACCGAGGGAGGGTTGGCGTCCCCGCCGACCGAAAAGGGCATTTGACCGGAAAAACAGTGGTAAAGAGTTAATATTTCATTTAGTATATTGATTATTTTTCTGAAATTATTTATAATATAACAATTAAATAATTTAAACAGAAGAATTTATCATGAATATACGGACAAGAATAGCACCATCACCTACAGGTGATCCACATATAGGTACAGCATATATAGCACTTTTCAATTACGCTTTTGCCAAAAGTCAAGGCGGCAGCTTCATTTTAAGGATAGAAGATACAGATCAGGCTCGTTCAACCAAAGAGTCTGAGCAGGCAATTTTTGATGCACTTCATTGGGTTGGAATAAATTGGGACGAAGGACCTGATGTTGGAGGAGATAAAGGACCCTACAGGCAGAGCGATCGTTTTGAAATTTACAAGGAATATTGTCAGAAACTGCTTGATAATGGAACAGCCTATTACTGTTTTTGTACAGCCGAAAGGCTTGCAGAGCTTCGTAAGCAGCAAGAGGCAGATAAATCAGATGTTTTAGGATATGACGGTCATTGTTCAGGACTTTCTGCTCAAGAGGTTGAGAAAAAACTTGCAGCCGGAGAGCCATATGTAATCAGATTAAAAACGCCAAAGGATGGTGATTGTAAATTTAATGATAGGCTTCGCGGAGAAATCAGTATTCCCTGGACGACAATTGATGATCAGGTTTTATTGAAAACAGATGGTTTTCCAACATATCATCTTGCCAACGTTGTTGATGATCATCTGATGGAAATTACACATGTGCTAAGGGGGGAAGAGTGGATTAACTCAGCACCTAAGCATTTTATGCTCTATAAAGCTTTTGGTTGGGATGCACCTGAAATCATACATTTTCCTCTGTTGAGAAATCCTGATCGTTCAAAACTTTCAAAGCGTAAAAATCCGACAAGTATTTTATATTACAGACAGGCCGGTTTTTTGCCTGAAGCAGTTTTGAATTTTTTAGGTTTATTATCATATAGCATGCCTGATGAGAGAGAAGGATTTACTTTGCAGGATATGGTTGATGTCTTTGATATTGATCGTGTAAATCCCGGCGGACCAATTTTTGATGTTCAGAAACTGTGCAATTTCAATTCAAGATATATTCGTAAGTTATCTTCACAAGAGCTTTGGCAGCGGTTGAAAGATTGGTTTATAAACGATGAAACATTTCTTCAGATTGTAGAGATGGCTCAACCAAGATTGAATCAGTTAACTGATTTCATGCCGCTTGCGACTCAGATTTTTCAGGACAAATTAAATTACAGTTCAGAAGCAATAACATCGACAGTTGATGAGGCAGAAGATGCACCAAAGCTACTTAGAATTCTACAGTGGGAGATTGAAAAGAAGAGTAATTGGAATAAAGATGTTGTTGGTGAGATTTTTGGAGTTATTGCAGAAAAAGAAGATATTAAGATAAAGAAACTAATGCCTCTTTTTTATACTGTATTCAGTGGTTCAAAGGTGGCGTTGCCCTTGTACGACAGTATGGTTTTGATTGGGAAGGATTTATGTCTGCGAAGAATTCAATATGCATTAGAGACGCTTCAAAAGGATGGAATCACATTAAAAGGAAAACCATTGAAAAAATTTACAAAAGATTATCAATGGAAATATAAGAATTAAATGCGAAAATGCGTAAATTCGAAAATGGCAGGATGGTTAGATAGTGGTGGACAAGTGTCTCGCGTACATTATGGATTGATTTTAAAAAATGTATATAGGAAAGAAAAATGACAGAAGAGATTGTTGCCAATAATTTTATACATGAAATTATTGAAGAAGATTTAAGAAGCGGGAGACACACAGAGATTGTGACAAGGTTTCCGCCGGAGCCTAATGGTTATCTGCATATAGGACATGCAAAATCCATATGTCTTAATTTTGGAACAGCATTGAAATATAATGGTCGATGCCATATGCGTTTTGATGATACAAATCCGGCTAAAGAAGACATTGAGTATGTTGACTCTATTCTGGAAGATATTAAGTGGCTGGGTTTTGATTGGGGGGAACATCTTTATTATGCCGCAGACTATTTTGATCAGATGTATGAATATGCGGTTGAGCTGGTTGGGAAAGGGCTTGCATATGCCTGCAAATTGACTCCGGAAGAGTTTAAAGAGTATCGTGGAGTACCTACAGAACCGGGCAAAGATAGTCCTTTCAGAAATACGGCACCTGAGAAAAATCTTAAGATCTTCAAAGATATGAAAGATGGTGTTTATGATGACGGTGAGTATGTAATCAGAGCCAAGATTAATATGGCTTCTCCAAATCTTCATATGCGGGATCCTGCAATATATAGGATCAAAAAGGCTTCTCATCACCGTACGGGTGATAAGTGGTGTATATATCCAATGTATGACTTTGCACACTGTATTGAAGATGCAATAGAGAAAATAACACACTCAATCTGCACCTTAGAGTTTGAAGTTCATCGTCCGTTGTACGACTGGATTCTTGACAACATCAGCATTGACTGTCATCCGCGACAATATGAATTTGCTCGGTTGAATCTGACATACACAGTTATGAGTAAGAGAAAGCTTCTTCAGCTGGTGGAAGAGAATTTCGTCAAAGGTTGGGATGATCCCAGAATGCCCACAATTGCAGGTCTTAGAAGAAGGGGATACACAGCCGCATCAATCAGAGAGTTCTGCCGAAGAATTGGTGTCACCAAATTTGATAGTATGACAGATATTGCACTGCTTGAGTATTGTGTCAGAGAAGAACTCAATGTAACATCAGATCGTTATATGGGAGTTTTAGATCCTCTTAAGGTGGTTATCGAAAACTATCCTGAAGATCATGAAGAGATACTTATCGGCACAAATAATCCAATGGATGAGAATTCAGCAACAAGAGAAATTCCATTTTCAAGAGAAATTTATATTGAGCGAAGTGATTTTATGGAGAATCCACCAAATAAATTTCATCGTCTCGGCAAGCCCGGCAAGGAAGTTCGTCTGCGTTATGGATACTTTATTGCATTTAAGGAAGCAATAAAGGATGAAGATGGTAACGTAGTTGAACTGAGATGTACTTACGATCCGGAGACAAAGGGCGGAAATGCTCCCGATGGCAGAAAAGTTCGAGGAACAATTCATTGGGTTTCGGTGAATCATGCTTATGATGCGGAAATTAGATTGTATGATCGTCTTTTTGATTGTGAAACACCAGATGACAACAAAGATGGTTCAACATTTCTGGATCACCTTTACGAGGGGTCGCTAAAAATTATAAATGCAAAAGTTGAGCCTGCTGCAAAGCTGCTTGGGAAAGCTATAAGGATTCAGTTTGAAAGAACCGGGTACTTTTATGTTGATCACATAGATTCAGTTGAAGGAGTGCCCGTATTCAATCAGATTGTTCCATTGAGACACACATTCGTCACCCTTTCACTCTAATTTCTCAGGTATTATTGGCGAACATTTAAAATCTGGGTCAATGAATACATTTGAGTCAATTCCCAAGGCTG
>CAYTUX010000113.1:0-2692 GCA_964441455.1 uncultured Victivallales bacterium
TGATTTATGTTTATAAACCTACATCTGTTATTCTGCACTATCTCATTGACTTTAAGCACTCTACGCTGTTTCGTCACAAAGTTTATGAATAATACAGGCGAATGTACTAAAAAGGAAAAAATATGCAAAAAAAATATCATATTCAATTGAATAAGGAGATGATTGAGAATGCACAGTATGCTCTTCTTCCTGGAGATCCTGCAAGGGTTAAAAAATGTGCAGAAGCAATAAATGCAGATAGAGCTGTAAAGTTAGCCTCCAATAGAGAGTATACATCGTACTTGACATCAATTGACGACACAAATATATTAGTATGTTCTACCGGAATTGGAGGTCCTTCAACCGCCATATGCGTAGAAGAACTTGCTCAATTAGGAATTAAAAACTTTATTCGTTTTGGCACAACAGGAGCAATTCAGCCATACATAAGTATTCCATCATTAATAATCACAACGGGTAGCGTCAGGCTTGATGGAGCTTCAAAACATTTTGCTCCAATCGAGTATCCTGCAGTTGCCGATTTTGATATCACCAATGCTCTGATAAATGGTGCAAAAACGGCAAATGAAGAGTATCATGTCGGCATATCCGCTGCTTCTGACACATTTTATCCGGGGCAGGAAAGATACGATACATATTCTAAATATGTAATTAAAGATTTGCAGGGTACAATGAAGGAATGGCAACAACTTAATGTTTTAAATTACGAAATGGAGTCAGCTGTTTTGTTCACAATGGCAAGTGCTATGGGTTTAAAGGCCGGAATGATTTCTTCAGCAATTGCTTCCAGAGTTAAAGAAGAGACTCCTGATGATTCAATACTGCATGTTGCGGAAATGAAAATGATTTCCGCATTAAAAGAAACTCTAATATATTTGATTGGTTAGATAGTTAGTTAGATGATTAGATGGTTTAGCTTTGTTTACAGCATCAGCACCCCGCCCTTACTTTGATTCTTAGAAATCTAAAGTGAGGGCGGGGCTGCCGAGATAGCATTCAACCAGAAAAATAGGAAAAAATGATATAAAACAAAAAACTTCTTGCAAATAAAACATAAAAATATTATATTGTCAGCCGTTTTTAAAGAGATGCCCTCGTAGCTCAGTTGGATAGAGCATCGGATTTCTAATCCGAGGGTCGTGAGTTCGAACCTCGCCGAGGGTGCCATTTTTTTCACTGACTTCCCCTATTTTTAATGCATAATCAAATTTTGGTTGTGGTAGTTTTTTGTTAATGTTATAATTTTCAGCAATTGATTTCATGAGTTATTCAAGGTCGCCTTGGATTCAAACTTGTTGCGTAATGATTTATAATGAGTTTAACAAAAGAGCATCCTTAAAAGTTGATTTTTCGCGATGTGCTAACTGAAAGGTTTAATAATAATGAAAGCTGTTGTATTGACAGGTATAAAAGATATGGATATTATTGATGTTCCGGATGCAAAGATTGAAACAGAAAATGATGTTCTTTTAAAAGTTGAAAAAGTAGGAGTCTGTGGTTCTGATATTCATTACTATCTAAAAGGTAAAATCGGCAGCCAGGTTGTTCAGTATCCATATAGGGTCGGTCATGAGTTTAGTGCATCTGTTTGTGAAATTGGTTCATCTGTTACAAACGTAAAAGTTGGAGATAAAGTTGCAGTAGAACCTGCGATGCCATGTTGGAAATGTGACCAATGTCTTCAGGGACGAGCACATACATGTCGCAATTTGAAATTTTTAGGTTGTCCGGGACAGGCAGAAGGATGTTTATCTGAATATATTACAATGCCTTCAGAATGTTGTTTTAAGGTTAAGAATACAACAAGTTTTGAGCAGGCGGCAATTGTTGAACCATTATCTATAGGATATTATGCCGTTGAGCAATCAATGGAACTTTCCGGAAAAGATATTGGCATTCTAGGTTGTGGACCAATTGGTTTAAGTGTAATGATTCCTGCGTTAACACAAAAACCCAACAAAATATTTATTACAGATAAGATTGACGCACGATTGGAGCTGGCACGCAATCATGGAGCGTTCTGGGTTGGGAATCCTGACAAGATAGACATTGAATCAAAAATTATAAATGAAGCACCCGGGCTACTTGATGTTGTTTTTGAGTGTTGTGGCGAACAGGAAGCGTTGGATAACGCAATAAATCTTTTGAAGCCGGGAGGTAAACTGATGATAATAGGTATTCCAACTGTTGACAGGATATCTTTTTCTATCGACTTGCTTCGTCGAAAAGAGATATGCATTCAAAATGTCAGACGTCAGAACGAGTGTGTTCAACCTGCAATAGATCTTATTGAAAGTGGAATTGCAGATGTTGATTTCATGATAACTCATCATTTTGATTTTGCAGACTCAAAAGCAGCTTTTGATCTTGTTGCCAACTACGAAGATGGTGCTGTTAAGGCAATGATAAACTTTTAAATTTTGTAATTCTTAATTTCAGATCTCTTGATCCAGCGGAAGTTCAAGTGTCCCATGTTTTAGACTTTTGTGGACAGCGAGGACGTATTAGCTCCTCCCCTTGCCAAGGGGAGGTGTCGCGCGAAGCGTGACGGAGGGGTATTTCTCCCGTTTTCCAATCTAATGTTAGAATGCTGCTCGGGAGGGTCGCCCAGCTATTAACTTTACATTGGAATTTGATATAGGATTGTTTTTCTGATCTGTTAGTAGCTGGGCCGCCGACCAATTCGAACAAC
>CAYTUX010000114.1:0-10460 GCA_964441455.1 uncultured Victivallales bacterium
GAACGGGTTGTTTTGGCAGAGACAATTTGGGAAAGTATTGAGAGTCCACTTTGGATTTCGACTGAAATCACTGATGACGAAGCTTTAGAATTAGCAAAACAACGAGATGATGAGCTTGAGAATGGTAAGGTTAGTTCTCTTTCTCATGTTGAGCTTATGCATAGGTTGGCTCGATGAAAATCGAGTATCATCCCGCTGTTGAGCAGGATTTGCGAAAAATTATTGACTATTATGAGGAATGTTCCTATGGTTTGGGGCATGAATTTCTTGTAGATTTTGAGCGGCAGATTTTAAAAATAGCAGCAAATCCTAAATTGTATTCAGTTATAGAGAATGATATCCGACGAGCATTGATGATGCGTTTCCCGTTCTGTATTTATTATCGATTTATTAGCTCCGGGGTTCTACGAGTTACTGTTGTCAAACATCAGCGAAAGCATCCTAATTATGGTAGAAAAAGAATATGACTTGGCAGGCAATCGAACGCAGAAGATATTAACCACGAATCAAACGAATCACACGAATCAATATACTTTAGGAATTGGAAATAGACTTGCAAGCTGGGGCGATAATGGGGAAGCCCATTATAATGCAGCAGGATGTCTGACCAATATGGTGTCGGATGTTGATGGCAAAGAATTGAATCTCTCATGGGACAATCAATACAAAGTTAGAAGTGTGAAGTTAGAAGGGAGAAATCAGGAAGTAAATTATCAATACAATGTGCTTGGTCAAAGGGTTGCTCGTAGCGAAGTCTCGGCTGGTATTACCAATGTTGAGTATTATGTTCATGATGGAGCAAGAAGAAAGTTAAAAGTGAAAAGGTAAAAATGAAAAATAAAGGAAGGGGATTATATGGGTGATTTGCTCATCACCATGGTGCGGACAAACCAGGAGATTGTGGTCTACACCAAAGCGGGTAAGCCGCCTACAATCAAGTATGAAGGCGAAGCAGGGATTCAGGGTGCTCTGGGTGGAGAACCCTGCGACTGGCTGGGCATTCCAGGAATTACAACCGCTGGAACATCTCTGATTGGAACAATTAATCCGATGTCTGACATATATAGATTATTAACAAATATTAAAATTATTCACGAACAGGTATAATAATTGATTTACCGGAGGAATGTAGATGGATATGAAGGAAAAAACTCCTATAACGAACGACACAACATCAATCAAAAGAATCGGTGGTTATCTGCATAGGGTCATACCCATTACCGACGCAACAGGCAAGGTTTTAAGTCATTTTCTGAAGCCGGTAATGGTTGAGTTTCGTCCGCGCGACTTAATGCAGGTTGTTGTTGGGGCATCTGTGCTGGCAGTACCCGTAGCTTTTACAGAAGAGACATGGAGTCTTGGCGAAGAGCTTCCATTTCTAAACGTAATGATGTTAAGCACTCTTTCGATGATTTTTATAGGATTATTTGTCTATCTGAATTTTTACCGTTACATGCTAAGAGCCAATATTGGTCAATATGTAAAACGTGTCTTCTCAATTTATTTCTTCTCATTGCTTGTGGTAGGAGTCTTGTTGACTATTATACAGCGATGCCCTTGGGGAGCAGACAATATAATCGCTCTCAAAAGAATCTTGATCGTTGCTTTTCCGGCTTCTATGAGTGCCGCTTTGAGTGACTCAATCAAATGAAGTCTGCAAACAAAAACCTCATGGATACGTTTAGATATGATGCTTTTTGGTGAAACTCAACCGATGCCACAGGTCGCAGATAAAAAGTCAGCTGTGACTTGCACCAATGCACTAACCGGAAGCTGAAAGAGATTAATTCCTTTGACTTTATTCACCACTTTTGGCAAAGTACCAAAGTTCTGAAGCACAATATAGGGAAATCATGTTCAATAAAGAATCTTTAACAATTAAAGATGCTTTCTTTTTAGAAAATATAAAAAAAAGAGAGCAGAAAATCTCCGACCAGCAAAAGAAAAAATTTGAGTTATCGCAGGAAATTGTTACCAATCGCGAGAAACAACGCCCCTCAAAGATATCATTTCCGGAAACACTGCCAATCACAAATGTTAAAGATGAGATAATTAAAAAAATTAAAGATAATCAGGTCATAATTCTCTGCGGAGAGACCGGTTCCGGCAAAACCACACAGCTACCTAAATTTCTATATTCACTGGGTTATGGCATTCGAGGACGAATTGGTTGCACCCAGCCACGACGTATTGCAACTGTTTCAATGGCAAAAAGGGTCTGCGATGAAATGTATGGCTGTAATCTTGGAGAACAAGTTGGCTACAAAGTGCGTTTTGACGAAAAAATATGTGCGGAAACTTCAATAAAATTTATGACCGACGGCATACTGCTTGCGGAAACCACAAGCGATAGAAACCTGCTGGAATATGATGCAATCATCATTGATGAGGCACACGAAAGAAGTCTGAATATTGACTTCATTCTCGGATACATCAAGAGACTTCTAAAAAAACGCCCGGATCTTAAAATAATAATCAGTTCTGCAACTCTCGATGCCGAAAAGTTTGCAGCATTTTTTGATGATGCACCGGTAATAAATGTTAAAGGCAGGCATTTTCCCGTAGAAGTTTTTCATCTACCTGAATTAAGTGATTCTGAAGAGCTTAACCGTCATATACTAAGAGCTGTAAAAATGCTTAATGAGATTGACAATGAAGGAGATATCCTTGTCTTTCTTCCCGGTGAACGCGAAATTCGAGATGCCGCAGATCTGCTCAAAGGACAAAAATGGAAAGCAACAGAAGTTCTTCCTCTTTATGGACGATTAACCCTTGCTGAACAGCAAAGAATTTTTACAGTTGGTAAATATCGAAGAATTATACTTTCAACCAATGTTGCTGAGACATCTCTAACAATACCGGGTATTAACTTTGTGATTGATTCCGGTCTGGTTAGAATGAAAAGATACTCCCCAAGAACACAGATTGAAAGTCTGCAAATTGAACAGATTTCCAAAGCTGCTGCAAAACAACGACAGGGACGATGTGGACGTATTGCAGAAGGTATCTGTATCAGGCTCTATGACGAAATGGTATATGAAGATAGCGAAGAGTTCACTGCTCCTGAAATTCTAAGAACATCATTGGCAGATGTTATACTCCACATGAAAATGATTAAGCTTCCGGATATTGAAATCTTTCCTTTTGTGGATGCACCTAAAAGAAATCAGGTGCGTGAAGGTATTAAAACTCTATACGAAATTGGTGCTCTTGATAAAAACAATGAACTTACAAATCTTGGTAGAAAAATTGGAAGTTTCTCCGTAGACCCTCGTCTGGCAAGAATGTTAGTTGAAGCAGACAAACTAAATATATTTACTGAAGTAAGCTGGCTCGTGGCAGTACTGAGCATCCGAGACCCTCGTGATTTTCCAATTGAAAAACAAGATGAAATCAAAGTTGTTCACAGACAGTGGACTGATGATCGATCCGATTTTCTATTCTTCCTGCACCTGAGAAACACCTTGGCTGAAATGAAAAGGCAAAAAGCATCAAACTCGGCAATCAGAAGATTCTGCAAAAAAAACTTTCTGAACTATATGAGAGTTCGGGAATGGGAAAACCTTCAAAATGATCTGAAGAGTACAGCCAGAGAGATGAAGTGGAAGAACATAAACACACCTTTAGACATAAGCAAAATGCATTATGATCATCTGCACAGATCTATTATATGCGGTGTCCCAATGCAAATTGGCAGAAGAAACGAGACAAAAAGCTATTCAGGTACCGCCAATAAGGAATTCTTTATATTCCCGGGCTCGGCTCTTTTTGACAAAATCCCTGAATGGGTTATAACATTCAACCTTGTGGAAACAACAAAACTATACGCACGAACTGTTGCACAAATTAATCCTGAACTTATTGAACAAGCAGTCCCCTATCTATGTAAAACAATATACTCAAATCCAAGCTGGGATTCAGAACGCGGGTTTGTCTGTGCAGAAAAGAATTCATCATTAGGCGGACTTGCAGTTACCCAGAAAGAGCGTGCTCACTACGGAACCGTTAACCCTGAAGAATCTCGTAAAATTTTTATTACAGAAGGTCTGATTCCGGCAAATATAACTTTAAAAGGAAAATGGATTAAAGAATACAGACAAGTGCTGCAGAAAATACAAAAAAAAGAAATCAAGATTCGCCGTCCAGGTTCAGGAGTGGACTTTCACAAAGCATATCAACTCTTTGACAATAAAATTCCACAAAACATAAATAATGCCAAAGACCTTGACCGCTGGACATATAAAAACAGAGATGCTCTGCAAATCAACGAAGACGATATTTCAACTTCAGTCATACAAAATGTTACGCAAGACAGTTTTCCTGATACCCTATGCAAAGGCGATGACAGATTCAAAATTGAGTACCAATATAACCCGGGACAAGATGATGACGGAGCAACAGTTTACGTTCCGGCAAACAGACTTTTTATGATCACACCAATTGATTTGGAATGGCTGGTAAAAGGATGGGTTGAACAAAAAACGCTACTCGTTCTAAAAACACTTCTTAAGCCAATCAGAATGCAGCTTAATCCACTAAGTATGCGAGCAAAAGAATTTGCAGAGGATATCCTACAAAGCAGTGAACACCTGAACAAACCATTTATGGAAACTCTTGTATCATATATACGCAATGAATTTGACATTTTCATCGGCAAAGACGATATGAATATTCAAAATCTTCCAATATGGTTTGTTCCAAGAATTGCAGTGCTAAACAGTAAAAATCAAATTATAAGCACAAGCCGAAATATAGAAACTATTGAAAAAACAATTCCTGATAAGGAGTTGCTGAAAACCAAAAAGAAAAAACTGCTTAATGGTTTTCCTGAAGAACCAATTCTTCCAAAAGAAACTCTAAATGGTAAAACAGTTTATAATGCTCTAAAAACAGAAAAGCATGGTTATCGAATAGAACATTTTGTTGATCAGGAAGAAGCAGATGCTATATTTTACAAAACTATTGCATCCATGTTCAGAGAGCAATACCCGACACAAGTTCAATTCCTGGAAAAAAAACTGCCTCTTGATATCCATACCAGACTAACACTCGGAGCGATGGACAGTCAACACCTTGAAGACTTCATTGACGCATCAATATATCTTGCTTTCAACAAAGCAGGAGATTTCCCATACAGCAGAAAACAATTTGAAATCTCTGCAGAATCAGCACGCTCTGAACTATACGAATGCGGACAGGAACTCGCACAAAAACTTTCGGCAATCTCATCTACTCATAGTGAAGTTATGGATGCTCTTGACAGTGTAAAAAATAATACAGAACTGACACAAGACATAGAATTGCAGCTGGCAGAAATTTTCTACAATGGCTTTCTGCTGAAGACAGAAAACCTATCCGATATACCACGCTGGCTCAAAGGAATACAACTAAGAATCGAACGAGCATCTTTTGACCCGCAAAAAGATCTGCAGAAATATAATAACATCAAGCAATATGTAACCAGAATTCATACCCTCCTCCAAAAAGAAAAAAACCAAGTTACTACAAAAACAGCAAATATACTATTTATGCTTCAGGAATTCAGAATAAGCACATTCGCCCCGGAAGTCGGACGAAGAGTCAAAGTCTCCGAAAAAAAACTCCGAACATACCTTTCCTAAACTCCCATAATCACAAAATTAAACTTGCAAATAAAACTTTATAATACCAGGTAATATAATTTATAAACCACTAACAACAAATGGTTTATATCATTACATGGTAAACCATATTTAGATGAAATCTTCAATCAAAACTCAAAAAACACAAGATTTGAGCTCAAAAGATAAAATTTGCGTTTTTAAAGTAGAGATTTTTAGAAAAATTAGAAAAACTACTGATAAATAATAAATTTCCCTAAATTTTAGCAAGCTCCGCCATGATGCTTTGAAAATATTAATTTTTGTTTCAACAATAGGAATCTATTCTCTAATTTTAGGGTCTATAGGAGGTAAAACAGTATTTACTTGAAGATCTCGACCAGTATAAAGTCCATTAAAGCCTACTTTTCTCATTTTCACACCATTATCTCGAACTCTTTTTGAAAATTTATCAGGAAATTTATTCATAAAATCTGTACAAAACTCTTTTGTTCCATAAACAATTCCATATGACATATACCTAACTCGACTATGCAGTGAATCTACAAAAGACATCCGTCCTCTTTTATGAATATCTTTTTCAACTTGGTCATGCGAGAAACCTTTTTTAACTATATTTCCAGATTGGTCAGTTACCTCTTCGCCTGCATCAAGTATGTATGAACGATACCATTTTATAGCTTCTAACCATTTACTATTGAAGACTTTGCGGTTCAACAAACTTGCAGAAGGACAATTACTGCTGTTAAAGCGGTTCACCAAATCAACAACAGCCATTCTTGCTTTTCTATTTCCTGAATATGCTGCTCCGTAACTGCAATAAAGGTAATCTTTTGAATCCCCAATAAGTCCAGCTCGCATAGGATTCAATTCAATATATGTCGACATAGAAAATAATGCTCCTGGATGATTTTGTATTAACATACTTTTATATCTTTGACCCCAAAAAACACCATCACGCTGGTATTTTGTATTAAACCAACATGCATATCTCTGTTTAACTGTCGGCAATGCAACGTTTTTTTCTGTAAATTCATAAAAATGTGAATTATATGCTTAATCCATTCATATCCAAGTATCTTTTATTGCTTTCCCAATCGTCACTGATTTCTGACAAAATCGCAGAAGCTAACCTCAACAATGATTCTTCATTGGTAAAAGCTCCTACACGACCTGTTCTTCGCTTAATCTGCCTGTTCAGATTCTCCATCATATTGCTTGTCCTTAGTTTCTGGCGCATATGATTGGGAAGTTGGAAGACAGCAAAGCCATCAGGAATATTATCTTCCATCCATACCGCAAGTTCTTTCTGGGTCTTGGAGTATTTTTCAATATAAAGCTTTAGTAATCTGGATGCTTCCTTTTCATCGGGTGCATTAAAAACTGTTCTTATATCATTTGCCACATTTGATTTAAGGCTTTTCTTTGTTATATACGGCTGTGCATTCTGCTGAAGGTGAAACTGGCAACGCTGCCAGAGAACACCAGGCAAAACACTTCGCAATGCCCCCGTCAGACCTGTATGACTATCACTTACAATGTATTTTACTCCATGCATTCCTCTTTTCAGCAAGGATTCAAGGAAATTGCGCCAATGTACTTCTGCTTCGCTTAAAGACACACTAGTTCCCAGCACTTGTCTGTAGCCCTTGCTATCTATGCCACAAGCTGTTAGAAGCGCACAGGATACAACGCAACCGTCCATCCTAACCTTTTCATATCGAGCGTCAAGAATTAATGCTGTTATTTCCCCAAGAGGACGTTGCCGCCATTTCTCAAGCACCTCATCTAGCTCCTTGGCCGCTTGCGAAACCTGTGCTGATGAAACATCAAAGCCACAAAGTTCTTGCATTACCTTTTTCACCTTTCTGGTGCTGACTCCCTGAACGTACATTTCAGCCACTGCAACTGCCAAGGCTTTTTCCTGTCGCTGACCAACTTCCAGCATTGATGGCTTATATGGTTCCGTTCCCCTGACCTGAGGAACCTGTACCTCAACCTTCCCAACCCTAGTCTTGATAGATCGTGGTTTATAGCCGTTTGCGTATCCGATACGATCGGCAGAACGTTCATAAGCATCAGCTTTAAGATACTCCTGTCTTTCGATATTCATGGCAATATTTAAGATTTCAGCCATCACTTCGCTCATCCCTTCAAAACCTTTTTCAAAAATAGGTTGCAAAATGTTATCAAGCTTGATATTATCAAGCTCAACAAAATGTGAGTGGGTCATTGTTATTCCTTTCTTTTATTTTTTTTAAGAATAGCATTGATCCACATTTTTTTCACTCTTAAAATTACATCAGATAGAGTGATTTGAATTTACAGAAAGAAATATACACTTTCTTAATTTTTAAGGGATTTTAAATCAGATTATATTATAACATGAACATTTTTTGACTAATTATTATTCACATTTAAGCTTACACTTTTTAAGCAAAGCAATGGGTGGGTAAAATTCTTGCATTTTTAAAGTATTAGTCACATTGTATAACAAATTGTCATTAGACAATTTATGAACAGAACAGAAAACCATAATAACAGGAGATTACAACATTATGATATCAGACAATATTAGAAATTTGATGAGGTGGGGCGTATATGTGCTATTCATTGCACCGATATGGGCAGATAATGTTTTACCTTCTCTATCATTCGATGATGAACCGGAAGAAGCACCGGCGCCGGCTGTTACGGCACAGGCCGTTACGAATACACCTGTCGCCCCAACCGTTGACGAAACAGCAACCGTTGAAGAAGCAACAACTGTTAGCGAAGCACTGACCGTAGACAAAGCACCAACCGGTGCCGAAACACCGACGGTCGTTGAATTGACTATTCCGGATATCGATCTGATCACAGTGCAGGAGAAGGGCATCACCTTCTTGAAAGGTCTAGCGGAGAAAGAGGAAGCTGATGGATTAATCTCACCGCCGGTTCGACAGAGAAAGGTCATCGGGAAAACCATGGTTGATGTCCGCTACAGCATGAAATTGGTAGACGTGCCCGTATATAAAGTGGTGAAAGAGTTTCGTAACGTAAAGGTCGGCGATTCTACCGATGCCGTCATGGTTCGTAAAAAGGTCAATGTCCGGAAAAAAGTTGGCACCAAGAAGGAAGAGCGTAAGGTACTCGACCCGGATGGGGATATTTTCGGACAGAGAGTCAAATATGAATACGGACCGGGTGGACCAGACAACTGGAGGGCGTTCGAGTTTGGCTACAATGCCATGGCGATTTACGCCATGATGCGCACCGGTGTTGATCCGCAGGATGAAGTCGTTCAGCAAGTCGCGGAACAGCTTCTGTATATCTATGATGAGTATGGTATGCCGGATCTGACCTGGGATCTCGCGTGGTCCACAGCTGCCTTCTCTATGATAGAGAATAAGAAATACCAGGAGATGGCAGAACAGATGGCAGGGAAATTGATGGATGGTCAAATTGACGATGGTGTGGCCGCAGGGCTGTGGGGACCGGTATGTGTGAATACTGAGCTGCTGGCAGCAATGACCCAAAAGAAAGCCGATTACAGCTCTTTCTACCTAGCGGCAAAAGCAAGGTATGCGAACAACAAACATCCTTCCTATGAAAAAAAGGTCGAGGATGCTCTAAATGCCCTGCGAACATTTTCACATTTGATTAAGCGGGTTTCCATGCTAACCGACAAAATGCAGTACGTCTCAAAAAGGATCCGGCTATCGGATGAAATGGGTATGGTTCCTTCAATCATTTTGCCTGGTTTGCCCAGTTGGATCTACAACCAGCGATCAGCTGATATGGAGAGCACGGCCGTGGCAATGTTCGGTCTGCGGGTGGCTACTGAGCGAAAGGTGTTGCCGAAGGAGACCTGGCGACCACTGGATGAGCGGAATCGTCCGCTGACCTCGGCTCGCAAATCGAGCGATGTATTGCAGCTTGCGATCGATGCAATCAGAGGTTTTCAGCAGCGGGAGGGGTGGACCGAGTTGAACCAGCATCAGCTAGTAAAGGACTTTAACAAGATCAAAGGGATTAACGGTGTACCCGGTGATGCATCGTCGTTCAAGCCACTAGCCGATCCATTGACCCCTCTTAGCACGGTACAGGGATATGCTATTTACTCATACTATGCCGCCATAAACGGCGTAGCGGGGTTAAGACCCTTTGCACGCAATGTGATAGCCGGCAATGCATCCGTAAAATCCGTGCTGGATAACGACTTCACAGAACCCAAAGGAAAAAAGGGCTCATTCTGCGAACTCTGCTTCTACGTCAGTGAGACACCGGATCTTGGGATACCGGAGTATGACCTACAGGCCTGGCCGATCATATCTGCTTACCTCGCTGCCAGTCAGAATGAGGATGGCTCGTGGGGTCTTCAAAAAACCGCCGTTAAGGAACCGTCCAGCTTGCGTGAACGCAGGGCCGTGTTGCCAGGTATTTTAGATGAGAAAGATAGGAATTGGGCTCAAGCGCACGTCGACTACCAGACGGATAGTCCCAAAGGTATTATCAGACGTCAATACTACTACTCTCCGAAAATTGTCACCACCGCATATGCGCTGCTTGCGCTGGCGAATGAAGCAGAAGGAGAGAAATAATCAGGAATCAGTTACCGGTGATCAGTGATTCTCTTTTTTAATTGCGCATGTAGCTCGTGAATTTTCGGTGTTATGTATTATGAGGCAAGCATAAAGTTCTATTCAAAATATAAATATCATTTTGGTGTCTTTTTTTATGAGGCAGATCGGTCCTTAAAGAAATTTTTTTTTATGCTTGTATGTAACTTCTCAATAAGTCTTTGATCAACCGCTGAGCAAGATTATTGATATATAGCTGCAATATATTAAAAGTATGGGGGGATGTACAAGAAAAAAA
>CAYTUX010000115.1:0-5739 GCA_964441455.1 uncultured Victivallales bacterium
CATTCATAATTCGATGTTGGACGTTCGATGTTCGACGTTCTCCCATTCCTCTCCTTCATCATTGTATATTGGCTGTTGGATATTGGATATTTCCTTCCTCCTTCCTTATCTCCCTTTTTCCACCCTTCTCGGTGCCCATCGGTGGCTACCCTCTTCTTATCTCTCCCCCCTCTCAGATCCAAAGTGCTCCTCCCCTGTTTAGGGGAGGTCACCTCGCGTGCGAGTGTGGGAGGGGTTCTTCCTCTTTGCGCCTTTTGTGTCCTCAGCGTTCCCGATGGGGCAAGCCCACCGGAGATCTCCTGCAGGCTCGGCGCGTTACTTCCCGACCTCTGTTGATGCCGGCTACAGGTTGCACTCTGCGCTCGAGACATCTCTTCTTCTATTCCAATGGGCTCGCCCCATTTCTTTATAATAATGGCTCTGTCACGGTTTGTGTGGATGATACTTGCAATCAATATAAAAAAATGTTAAAAGGGACTCCTCGATAATCATCACATTAAAGAAGAGGAGCCCCTTAAATATGAAAGAACAATCTATCACAGAATTATTAAATATTCAAGACTGGAAAGTAGAAAATATTGAAATAAATGAAGAAGGTCAATATATAAAGATAAAGCTAGAGAAAGATAAAACAAAACCATATCTATGTCCTTGCTGTGGCGAAAAACTTATGTTTGCTTACGACCACTGTAAGGCTCGTGTTGTTGAAGATATGAGATGTTTTGGATACAGGACGTTTATTGAATTTGAACAAGCAAGGTTAAAGTGTTATAAATCCCAAGATATACTCCTTGAAAAGCTTGATTGGATTAAACCACGCCAACATCAAACTACAAGGCTTCAACGCTATTTGGCGTCTTTGTGTGATTATATGCCTGTAGCAGATGTTGCGAGAGTTACACATATAGGCAAGAACGTCTTATATCGTATTGACAAAGAGTATTTGCAGGAGCGAAAAGAAACAATTTCACAACCGAAGGTGAGATATTTAGGAATAGATGAAATAGCTCTTGAGAAAGGACATAAGTATGCCACTGTGTTTTACGACTTAGAAAGAAGTATGGTCATAGGAATGGTAAAAGGCAGAAAACAACGAAATGTAAGTTCTTTCTTTCGAAAGTGGGGCAAAACAAATTGTAAAAATGTTACTGCTGTATGTACAGATCTGTGGTCTGCTTTTCACAATAGTGTGAAAGTTCATTTAAAGAACGCAGATTTAGTATTTGACAAGTTTCATGTCTTCAAGTATTTGAGTACAGCTATTGATGAAGTTCGTAGAGAAGAGCAAGTGAGAGCAGAAGAGTCTGGTCAAAAATTGATAAAAGGCTGTCGCTGGATAATGTTGAAGAATGATCTTAAATCTAAGCAAAGAAAACGCCTCGATCAGATTGTTAAAGATAATATGAATATTGCCAAAGCAATGCTTTTAAAAGAAAGCTTTACAGCTTTCTACCAAGCTGAAACAAAGGAAGAAGCACTGAATATATTGATTGAATGGATAGAACAATGTAAAGAAAGTGGACTTAAACCTTTTGTAAAATTGGCAAAAAGGCTCAACTATTGGAAAGATGGAATATTAGAATACTTTAAACACAGAATAACAAATGGAATATCAGAAGGAATTAACAACAAAATAAAGGTTATAAAAAGAAGAAGTTACGGGTTTCAGGATATAGATTACTTTTTACTTAAAATATTAAGAGCAACAGGATTTATTCCTACTATGGAAGAAGCATATCCACACAAACCGTGACAGAGCCATAATAATCTTCTATCGATTTGATATTAAAGAAAATGCAAACTTGTTTTGGAATTTTGTGGTACAGGAATTTGTGGAGAAGCCTGACAAATACCTGTTCCCAAAATAACATAACAAATAATTAGTGCAATTAGCGAAATTAGCTGGTCAACCCTTTTCTCTTCTTTCCGTGCTTCTCGGTGTTCATCGGTGGCTAATCTCTTTCTTATCTCTTCCTTGCGTCTTTAGCGCCTTTAGCGACATTTGCGTTTAAATTCTTCTCTCTTTTGTGGCTTTTGCGCCTTTTTGTGGCTAACATTCTTCTCTTTTTTCTTGATTCGTGTAGATTCGAGTGATTCGTGGTTAACCTCTTTTGGTTGCCTGCCTTTCGGCAGACAGGCGGCTCGGTTACCCTATGCATTTGTAAATTTTAAAACGAGCTTCTGGAATACAAGTCGTAGTAATAGCCCTTAAGGGCAATAAGATCATCATGAACACCATGCTCTACAACTTTGCCTTCTTTCAAAACATAAGTGTAATCAGCATGTTTAACAGTTGAAAGACGGTGTGCAATAATCAAAGTGCTTCGCCCCTTGCAAAGCTCAATCATTGACTCCTTTATCAATGATTCTGACTCTGTGTCTAAAGAAGACGTTGCCTCGTCAAAAACAAGTATTGCAGGGTTTTTCAGAAAAACCCTTGCAATGGAAACTCGCTGTTTCTGTCCCCCCGACAGTTGAACACCTCGCTCTCCAACCAAAGTATCCAAACCATCAGGAAGGGACAGAATAAAATCATATAAATTCGCATGCTTTGCCGCTTCAATAATATCAGTTTCACTTGCACCTGGATTTCCAAAAGCAATGTTTTCACCAATTGTTGTGTCAAACAGAAAAACACTTTGCTGAACAACACCGATAGTTTCTCTCAAAAATCTCTGCTTCAATTTGTTGATTGGAACATTGTCAATTGATATTTCTCCTTTCTGCGGTTCATAAAATCTCGGCAGAAGAGCAGCAATTGTGCTTTTGCCTGCCCCGGACTCACCAACAAGAGCGACTGTACTGCCCGGTTTTATCTCCATTGAAATATCTTTTAAAACATCTTCACTATCTTCTTTATATCTGAACCTCACATTGTCAAGTTTGACAAACCCCTGAATTTCCCCCTGAATATCAACAGCATCTTCGGCATCTGTGATATCAGGATCAATATCCATAATCTCTGTAAACCTCTCAAAAGATGCAACACCCTGCTGATACTGCTCAACAAAATTTATTAAATTCTGAATCGGACGAATTATAAAACGCTGATACAACAGAAATGCAACAAGATCGGGCAGTGTAGTTTTTCCATACATAATCAAGATACTACCGCCGCCGATCAAGATTACAGTGTACATCTGCATAAAGAACTGCATACCTGCATGAAAACCGGCCATTGTTGTATACATTCTCTCCTTGGCAACCCTGAACTCTTTGTTAACATCATGAAATTTGCGAATTTCATGGTCTTCATTTGTAAAAGACTGAACCTCTCTTATTCCCTGAATTGAATTCTCAACATTACTATTGATATCCGCAACTTTTTTCCTTACACCTCGAAATCCTTTTCGCATTTTGCCTCCAAAAGATATTCCCCATATAAACATCACAGGAAGAGGAATTAAACACAAGAGAGCAAGCGGTACACTAAAGTAGAACATAAAACCAAAGCCGCCAAAAATCATAATGCTTGCCATGAACAGATCTTCCGGAGAGTGGTGGGCAATCTCTGAAATGGTGAAAAGATCATTTGAAATTCGCGACATTATATGCCCGGTCTTTGTCTTATCAAAATAGGAAAAGGAAAGTTTTTGAAGATGTCCAAAAAGATCCCTGCGCATATCTGTTTCCATACGAGTACCCAAAACATGCCCCCATTTCATGTTCACATAACTGCTGACAGTCATAACAATAATCAGGACACAAAGAATCAATATGGGTGTAATAAATGCACTTAAACTTGTAGCTAAAACATCCTCCTGCATAAGTTTTCGAGCCATTACAGGAATAAAAATTCCGGAGACTCCAAACAGCAGACTCATGCTCAGGTCAAGTAATAAAAGTCCCTTGTGCGGACCATAATATGCTATAAATCTCTTAAATAATGGTTTTTTCATAATTCCTGTTTATTTTAAAATTTTTAATTGACCCGGATATTTTTAAGGTGCGAGTGATGTAATATTTACATCATATGATGTAAGAAGTGCATCATATTAGAAAAAGACACATATGTCAAACAGCTTTTCAAATCTAAAACACAAAAATAATCTTGTTAATTTTATCAATCATGTCTAAAATACCCTCCATATAAATTAACACTATAAACTTATACAACCATTGGCTTTTCAAAAAAGAGAACAAAAATGTAACGCCTAAAAAAAAGAAAAACAATGAATATAACAAGCGAACCATATATAACCGCAACTGACGGACAGGAAATCACTCTATATACTCTTACAAACGACAATAATATATCAGTAAAAATAATCAACTTCGGTGCAACAATAATAAGCATTGAAACTCCGGACAAAGATGGCAGCAACAGCAATATCCTAATTGAATATAAAAAGCCTGAAGAGTTTCTGGACAACCCATACTATCTTGGTTCAACAGTCGGAAGAGTCTGCAACAGAATTAAAAATGCAAAATTTCAGCTTGCCGGACGCCAAGTCAATGTTGATGTGAATCTTGATGACAAACATATTATTCATGGCGGAAAAGATGGATTTTCACATAAAATCTGGAAGGCAAATATAATAACAGACTCTGTTCAACCGGTACTTTCAATGAGCTACATCAGCCCGGATGGAGAAGCAGGTTTCCCCGGAGAACTTCAGACAACGGCACTTTTTACTTTAAATAATGAAGATGAGTTTATTACTGAGTACAAAGCCCACACAAGCAAAGAGACTGTAATAAATCTTACTAATCATGCATATTTTAACCTTGAAGGCTCCGATTCAATCAGAAATCATGAAATCAAAATAAATGCAGGCACTTTTCTGCCGATGACGGCGGAAGGATTCCCCACCGGTAAAATTGAAAAAGTTGACGGAACAGCTTTTGACCTGAGAGAATTTAAGAAGTTTGGCAACCTGCATGAGTATGAAGAAGAACAGATTAAACTTTTTGAAGGATACGACCACAATTTTATTGTTGATAAAAGTAATGACAACTTTGTGGCAGCAGTTAAAGAGCCGAATACAGGAAGAGTATTAAAGGTATACTCAACAGAACCGGGTGTTCAGCTATACACCTCAAATTCAATACATGAAAAAACTTCAAAGTTTACATCTTTTAAACAACATTGTGCATTCTGCCTGGAAACACAACATTTCCCAAATTCACCTAATATTGAATATTTTCCGTCAGTTGTAATAAAACCGGGAGATAAGTTTAAATCAACAACAAAACTGAAATTTGAGACAATACAGAGTTCACAGGGCTCATAGCCGCCTGTCTGCCCTGCGAGCATCGCACAGGCAGGCAACCAAAAGAATTTTTCGCGCAGAGTCGCAGAGGACTTAGGGCGGCATAGCCGCAACCAAAAGGATTGTTTGCAGAATCATTTACAGCAGAATCATTTTAATAAGGATTGAATCAAGAATAGATCTAAGGAAGAATTTAATAAAATATTCACTAATAAAACATTTTGATCCTTAGTCATTTGGTCTTTGGTCGTCTTCGGGAGGGACGCCGTCCCCGGTGTCCGTTGGCGCTGACTCGAAATTTTATGAAAACCACCCCTCCCACCACGCCGTCATTTGCTTTTAATAAAGCAAATAACAGCGTGGTGACCTCCTCCCGCGGTGCGGGACTAGCGGAGCTAGCCGGGGAGGAGCGGTTGGCATAACCAACAGATATAAGAATGCACTACACTGCTCCCCTTGCTAAGGGGAGCTGTCGGGCGTAGCGAGACTGAGGGGTGATAAAAAAACAGAGGGGACAAGACAAAAT
>CAYTUX010000116.1:0-13290 GCA_964441455.1 uncultured Victivallales bacterium
AACAGTAAGATAGTACAAGTGTACATCTTATTCTGTTTAAAAAGTAAAATATGTGCTGATATCGCAAGTTGTTGTTTTGGCAAAAATGGCTTTTCAAAATATAAAATAAAAACAAACCCGCTAAAACAGTGACATAGACAATTTTATAAAGCTTTGAAACAGCAAAATGTAGTATTATGACAAAAGTTCGCCGAAGGCGTTTAAACTTGGAAAGCCATTTAGGTTTTTATGAAATAAAAAACCAAAACTGGCTTGCAAGATTAGTGCAGATTTTGCTTTGCAAACAGTAAGATAGTGCAAGTGTACATCTTATTCTGTTTAAAAAGTAAAATATGTGCTGATATCGCAAGTTGTTGTTTTGGTAAAAATGGCTTTTCAAAATATAAAATAAAAACAAAGAATACAATGCTTGAAAAAATAATAAACAACATAGAAGAATATATTAATTACTGCAAAGACAACGGCTCCTCTCGTGTGGAACTCTCGCAAGAGGTTCTGCAACAAATTCCAATCTTGCCATTTGACATTTCTGACAAGCCAAAACAAAACACCATCTCTAAATCTAAAAAAATCAACATTTCACAAAACAGCTCTTCTGAAGAAGGTATTAATAAACTTGCAGAAATGGTTTCTGGTTGCACAGGGTGCTCTCTTGGCAAAACAAGAACAAATTTCGTACTTGGCGAAGGATCATTATCCCCGGAAATAATGTTTATCGGCGAAGCTCCGGGAGCAGACGAAGATAAAGCAGGCAGACCATTTGTCGGTCCTGCCGGACAACTGTTAACCAAGATGCTTGCAAAACTTGGTCTTGCAAGGGAAGAAATTTATATTGCAAATATACTTAAATGCAGACCCCCAAATAATAGAAAACCAACAGAAGAAGAGACAAAAGCATGCATATCATATCTTGAATACCAAATTGATCTCCTTAAACCGAAAGTTATCGTAACTCTTGGTGGAACAGCTGTAAACAGCTTGTTTAACTCAAACTTTAAAATTACAAAACAAAGAGGAATATGGATGGACTATAAAGGTGTTCCGGTAATGCCAACATATCATCCATCATATCTCTTGAGAGCTCAAAAAAAACGTTGGGAAACTTGGTACGACATGATTGAAGTATTTAAAAAAATTAACAAACAACTTCCTGAAGGAATAAAGTAAGAAACTGCAAATATTAAAGTTAAACTCGGGAGGGACACCGTCCCCGGCGTCCGCTAAGTAACGCAACGATCTTCGTTGCAAGTCCTAGAAAGCTACTGACCAATGTTCGAAACTTTGTCTCCCGGGCGGTTGATTCACTGAGTCACATGGTCTCTTAGTCATTTGATCACTTTTGAAACATAAAATAAAGGAAAAATTAAAATGAACATAAACTTCACACCCGAAGATTGGGCTAGAATAGAAAAAACACACATGGACTTCTGGAATGGAGAACTGGATAGACCTCTACTATTCCTACACAAAAAACAGGAAAAACCAACCCCGGAACTTCCATACGCCCCTGCCTTCTGGCCGCAACTGCCAAAAGAACTAAGCTCCGAAGAAGTGATACTACGTTACGAAGCACAACTGGAAGCCACAGAAGGTTGAATCGGCGATAACTTCCCAAAAAAATGGATGAATTTTGGAGCGGGTCTTGTTGCCGGATTCCTTGGTGCAAATGTAGGTGTTGCAAATAATACTGTATGGTTTTTCCCATCAGAAGAAAAGAAAATTTCAGAAATCTTACCAGTTTTTGATAGAGATAACTACTGGTGGAAAAGAATAATAGAACTCACCACAATTGCTGCTGAACGCTGGAAAGACAAAGCTTGCATTGGTTATACAGACCTTGGTGGAAATCTTGACATTATTGCAAGTTTGCGAGGAACACAAGACCTTCTGTTTGACTGCATGGATGAACCGGATGAAGTGCAGAGAGTCTGCAAAAAAGTAACTGAAATTTGGATTGAAATGTTCGACGAACTTGCTGCCATCATTGAACCAAATGGTTGTGGAAATACACCCTGGGCACCAATATGGGCAAAATCCGGAACTACCACATATATGCTGCAAAGCGATTTCTGTTATATGATTTCCCCGGCAATGTTCAAAGAATTTGTGTTGCCGGACATGTATGATTGCTGCAATGCAATTGACATACCATTTTATCATCTTGATGGAAAAGGGGAACTTCCACATCTTGATATGCTCATCGACATTCCTAAACTTGCCGGTATCCAATGGCAACCCGGAGCTCGTGAACCACTTGCTCATGACTGGTTAGATGTCCTTGCCAAAATTAAAAATGGCGGAAAAAAATGCCAGATATTCACAACTCCCGAAGGTGCCAGAAAAGTCGTTAAAGAACTTGGGGGCAAAAACTTTATCATGGAAGTAAGATCAGGAGATATGACTCCTCAAGAAGCAGAAGACTTTCAGGAAATGCTCCGCAAAGAAGACTGCGGAAAATAATAACTGCAGAGTGAATTGTCTGCTTCGACAGCCTAAATATAAGCCGAAAAATGCGGGAACTGCAAGAGATCATTCATAACTCTTTGACTTAAAATGTAAATCCATTTGCGGAAACGGTATTGTAATTTTATTTTCAGCAAATTTGCGATTTATGATCCTGCGAATCTCACTCTTAACCTTGTTGATTCTGAAAATATTTGTGCTGAAAAATAAAAGCTGAAAGTCTAATGATGAATTTCCGAAATCAACCAATCTTGCTTCAATTGATTCTTTATCATAAATATCAGGATGTTCCAAAGCACTTTCCTGCAAAACTTTTATAACTAAATCCACATCACTGCCATAAGCAACTCCAACATCAATTCTGAAACGAGTTTTTTTTGACTGATGACTCCAGTTTATCACTTTACTGGTTGTAATTAAAGAGTTAGGTATTATAATAGAAATATCATCTCTACTAAGCCCCCTTGAGGTCCTCAGTCCAATATCCTGTATTTTTACAACATCACCATCTATTTCCAATACATCATCTATTTTTATTGATCTTTCAGAGAGCAGTATTATTCCTGATATAATATCGTTAAATGTCTGCTGTAAGCCTAATCCGACCCCAACCAGCAAAGCTGCTGAACCTGCAATTAATACAGTGACTTTAATTCCTATAATCTCTAAAATAAATCCAATAGCAATAACCCATATCACGTATTTGATGATTTGGAATATAGCATAAGTATTCCCGGCATCAATTCCTTTTAAATGATGGTTATTAAATATTGCTTTTCTTATAGTCCATAATATGAATTTAGTAACCAGAAAAATTAATAAAAGAGTTGCCAGTGTATCAATCCTTATACTATAGTCACCTAAATCAATAAGTTTAAAAGTCAATAAATTATTTAATTTTTCCATTTTTTCTCTTTATAAAATGATAACGTTTGTATATACGCATAATACAAATTGTATCTATTTTTTCTTCGCTTTTTTCTCTTTACGTTTTTCTTTTAAAGATTTTGTCGATACTTTTTTTACGTTCTTTTGTGAATCTCTACCTTTAGCCATGACGTACTCCTTTTTAGATTTGTTTTATAAAAATTATTAAATAATACTTTCTAATATTTCTCAACTATATAGTATATTTGCTCTCCTGTAAATTCTTTTTTCAATTATTAATTTCAAATTCGATGATCTTCATTGTCTGACATTCCTCAACCCACTGACTTAGGCGGTCGAAATTCTTAATTATAATCTGTCACTCCTTACAGAATCCATTCTTTTTTGTTTGTATATAATAGATTAACAAATAGGTTATGAATTGAACAGGATACCATAAATACTATTATTTGGTGAGCAATTCGAGTCTATTTCTCGCTTTTTCTAGTGTTACAGCATGTCGGTACATTTCCTTCCAAGGGTCTGTTTTCTGTTCAAGCCGTTGGAATATATTATCGATGGTGTATTTTTGTGCACTTTTGATATGATTAATTTCTTCCCATTCAAGCGGAGTTGCCACTGGAGCTCCCTCAATCGGACGAATAGCATAGGGCGTAACTGAAGTCTGTCCGAAAGCATTACAAGCTGTATCAATAAATAATTTATTATCTCGACTCTCTTTACGGACATTGGAGGTTAACGTCTTCGGATGTTCACTTTCCAGATGTTTAGCTACTCTTTGGCTGAAATCTCTAATCGAATCAAAATCCTCTTTCTGCTTTAGAGGTGTAATAATGTGCATGCCTCTTGAACCGGTTGTCATGACAAACACAGGCAGTCCGAGTTGTTTAAATAAAATTGATTTCAGCTGCTTTGCCGCAGAAACAACTTCAGAGAAGTCATTCCCGGAAGGATCTAAATCAAAGATCATCTTATCAGGATAATCCAGTTTGCCTTTCTTACTAAGCCATATATGTGGTGTGATCGCCGCCTGACTAGCAAGATATACAAGAGTCGCCTTGTTATTGCAAATCACATAATTTGTACTACCCTCGTCCTGATTTTGTATCTTTTCTCTTTCAATCCAGTCCGGAAAGTAATCCGGAATATCCTTTTGATAAAAGTGTTTTCCATGAATGTTGTCAGGAAAACGAATCATTGTTATCGGCCGATCTTTCATATACGAAATCATTGTATCTGAAATTCGACCATAATAATCCATCACGTCTTCTTTGGTTAGTCCTATGTCAGGAAACAACACTTTGTTCTTTTTATTGACCTTAAAGGTGTAACTTCCAAATTTTATAATGTCTGACATAATTTGTGCTTTTTTATTCTTCTCGAACCACTTTTTTTGCATCCTTATCACGCCTCAGTCCGAGATATCTTGGGTGTCGGAGCTTATTTATGTTTGTCCATTCGGTAAATCCTATCTCTGCTACATATTGTGGTTTTACCCAGTGAACATGTTTTGATGGAAGGCTAACATTATTTTTGACTTCCGCTTTATCCTGTTCGATCAACCTTAACTTTTCATGAAGATTCTTCAGCTCCTCGTCATCAAAACCCGTACCGACCTTTCCTGCAAACTGCAGTTTGCCATCTTTATAAAAACCAAGCAGCAATGCTCCAAATCCAATACGATCACCTTCAGGATCCGTAAATCCTACAATAACAAATTCCTGCTGATTACCACATTTAAATTTCAGCCAATCAGACGAACGTTTATGGATGTATTTGCTATCTGCTTTTTTTGCAATCAATCCTTCCCAACCCTTTTGACAGGCTTCCTTAAAATAGGACCCACCCTCTTTGTTTCTGTGAGCGGTATAACGAAGCGGATCTCTATAATCAAACATTGCCTTCAGAACTTTTTTGCGAACTCTAAGACCGATATCCGAAAGAATGTATCCATCGTAATAGATTACATCAAAAATGTAATAATAAATCTTCACATTACTATTTTCTATATCTTGCATATCCTTTAACTGCATTCGATGTTGAAGCTTTGAAAAACTCGTGCGATTCTTTACAAAAGTAACAATCTCACCATCTATAATGAAATTTCCGGAATTCTGCCTGCTAAGGGCATCCACAACTTCAGGATAGGTTTTATTTAGCTTCTTCTTATTTCGAGAATAAATACTGATTTTATGATCCTTCTTGTAAATCAAGCAACGTTCTCCATCGAGCTTGCGCTCAAATATCCAATTTTTATCCGAAAAATGATTATGAGTCAGTTTTGCGAGCATGGGGCTAATATATCCGGGTTGTTCGCTCTTGTGGAGTTTTTCCCGTTCGCTTTTATCCAGATTTGACAATATCTTATTCATCTTTTTCAGCTTCGCTCTGAATTTCTTTCATAGACCTATTGGACAAAACAGATTTATTTTCCGTACTTGTCGGCTTGCGACGTGCATCAGCCTTGTCATCGTCCACTTTTTTTAGCAGCCATTTTTCATCTTCATCCTTTTGCGTGCGGATCAATACATATGCTCCCTGAATCTTTTTACCATTTAAGACAACCTTCACATGTCCGTTTTTTAGCTGTTCTTCCAGTGATACCAGATTGTCATTATCATCTTTTGTTATATTGTCGTATGTGCCGGCATCCCAAACCATAACTGTTCCACCACCATACTGGTCTTCCGGAATGACACCTTCAAAATATGCATATTCAAAAGGATGATCCTCTGTAGGAATTGCAAGTCGCTTTTCATCTGAATTGGTAGAGGGACCTTTAGGAATGACCCAACTTTTTAAAACACCGTCTACCGATAATCTGAAATCATAATGTAAACTGCTTGCATTGTGCTTCTGAAAAACAAAAATCTGTTTATCTTCATCCTTTGAAGTACTTTTTGCACCAAAGGGTTCGGCAGTAATATCAAAATTACGTTTTTTTCTGTATTCTTTCATTTTTTATTCAAAAAGCTATGAGCGAAAAATCATATTTATCATCTCAACCGGAAATCTAAGGACTTCTATTATAGCAAAGGGCAAAGTCCTTTTAAAAAAACCAGTAAGCCCAAGGGCTGAAAGCCCTGTTTTCTGGTTAATTGCAGTTTCTGTCATCGGGGACGATGACCCTCCCGAAATGCAGTTTAAGGTTATGTTGCCAAAAAGGAGGAACGCCCTAGGTATAATGTTACATACAATAGCACTAAACCTGAAGAAAACCGCAGATCAAAAAGTTGCGATTTTACACTCAGGTGAATTGCCGTTATTGCAAAATTTACAATAAAGTTATTAATCCGAATTTATCATTTCCTCCACTTCTTCTGCACCTTCATCATATAACTTCTGTTCATCTGGTGCAAGTTCGTGGAGTAAACGGAGAAACTCTCCGGCGTGAACGCGTTCCTCGTCTGCAATGTCTTTCAGGACATCTATCGCTAACTTGTTGTCCGTTGATTCTGCAAGCTGCATGTACAGCTGTACTGCTTCATACTCTGCGGCGATCATGAACCTGACAGCACGGATGAGTTCCGAATCCGTAACCTTCCGGTCACTTGCTTTCCCTGAAAAGGGAGTTCCGAATTCCGGCATAATTATTCTCCATTCTTTTTTGTTTTTTATTTAAAGCCCCGCATAATCTCTGTCTCCTGACACTTTTCAAAAAATCTTTTTTGAAAAATAATTATGCAGTTCTTTGTTAGATTCTCTCAATTAATATCACAGATTAATTATTGTTTAAACACCAAAGTTTTATTTAGCAGTATAACCTCCATCTATAACATTCTGACCTTATTCATCCTTGATATCAACAATGGCAACCTTTGCTCCTTCTTTGCAAATAACATGGATGTTGCACGACCTATTTCTAATACGCCGCCTGTTACGATAGCAACTTTACCTTCTACTCTATTCATTTTTTAGCTCCCTTCATTATTATTTAATAACATAAAACTTCAGCGATTTATTTTAAAGTGCAGCATAAAAATATTTTGTATTTTAATTGTAAAATAAAGATTTCAAGTTCATATTATCACTAATATAACGTTTGTCAAGAAGAAATACCTGTTTTTTATGAATATCCCTGTTTTTCTGGTTAAACGTCTTTTTCGGCGGGGTGAAGCACCCCGACCCTACAATTGGTGATTCTGCAATCAACGTTAACCTGTTAATCTGAAGGTTTTTTTGTAGCCCAGCTATTACGAAAATAAATTACTCTGAAATTATAAATTAAAGTCTAGAACGTAGTAGCTGGGGTGACCCGCCTTTAAAATATAATTTTTAACTTTATCACCCAAAAAGATAGAAATCAAAATTTGATTCCTTAATTTCATTGATTTAAAAACATGTTTATTCTCTCAACCAGAAATTTAAGGATGAATATTTTCACAGCCATCCATAAAGATACAATACTTTTATATTAATGAGCTTCTTTCAAAAGTAAAATATTTTGTTTTTTTGACAAACTGAACCACTATACCCGCAATCCGGGATTAAATCAGCATTTGAGAGTAATGTAGCGTCCGCTCTATGAACGGAGTTGTTAAAAGAAGAAAAAAAAAATTTTTTTTAACCACCCGCTACGCTTGAGAACACAGCGAAATGGCAAAATGAAGGATTTTAGTACATGTTGCTTCGTTTCCCTCACTATTCAGATGGAAACTCCCGATTCATGATCTCCCATGCCTTATTTAGATAAAATTTGTAGTTCTCCAAAGGTGTTCCGTTCGGGATACGGTGATCAAGTGCGAGGACGCATCCTCCAGTTTTGACCATTGGTGGAATCTTGTATTCAAGTTCCTGCACAATCTCTTCCTTCGATCGGCGAATGACATGCTTGTCTATTCCGCCATAGAAGGCCAGCCGAGTGCCGTACTTCTCTCGAATTTTGACAATGTCCATATTGGCGGCGGGTTCCATTGGATGCATACAGTTCACACCGGAATCGAGGAAGGCGTCAATGACTGGATTCATATCGCCATCACTATCCTGATCAAATATGCGCGCACCCCGCGACTCCAACAAATCCCAGACCTTCCGGTAATACGGCTTTATGAATTCCCCTATCTGATTCGGCCCGGCCAGCGGTCCGGATTTGCCCGCCATATCCTCATGCACTGACAATAAGTCTATCTGCACCTCGGCACTGACTCGATCCAGCACCCTATACGCTGTATCGCCTATTGTCTCGAGTATGTCATGTATCAATTCCGGCTGTGTATAGAAGGCAACGCACAATTCCTCTTCCCCCATCAGCTGACGCGGTTCATCAAATCCACCTGGAATACCAACTGCTACAATATTGTCATTCGATTTGTACTCCATAGCCTTCGACCTCCAATCACCCATCAGTCTCTCTTCAGAAAAAATATACCATGGTTTGATTTTCAACCAGTCATCCATCGTCTTAACAGGATAGTCCAGGGGGAGAGGAAGTGTTGCTGTTGCTTTGGGGAGTTTCATTGTTCGACCAAAACCATCTTTCCATATCTTGTATGTATCATTTTCCTCAATCAGTTTTTCGGGGCAGCCTCCATTGCGACCAGTGTTGACGGGGACGCTGGCTCGTGCCTCACACCGATAGGTGAATGCTGAGAAATCCAATTCCTCCGGGGTTGCACCTTGACATTCCCACTCTTCTTTCAGACCAAGCAGAGGACCGAATATCTCAGTGAAAAGAGGACGTTCGTTTCGCCGGAACGTCATATGGTTCAGGTATTCCTCACGTCCGACAGACGGAGTTCTTCTGATAGCTAGGTCAGCGTGTGTTTTCCATTTCAATTTTCGCATAGTGTTATCCTTTTCTGAGCCGAACTTCGCAGATCAGGTGCAGCTTTAGCCGCACATCCGCTTGGTTGACATTTGTTGTTTTTTCTGTGTGTCAAGAGAGACGATTGGGTAGCTGATTGTTCAGGGGGCGCAGCACATGCGGATCAACTTGGTCGGTTGTCATGCGTGCCATGATCCTCTTGCATGTCGGATTCGTCCCGTCGACAAGCGTATAGAACTCGATCTCAAAGAGATAGCTTAAATAATGACTTTGATTTATATTTATAAATCCCGGTTTGCAGGATAGCACGTAACATTTACCACATTATTACAGCTTCGCACCGTCAGTTATGCACTTTGTTTAAGTTTAAAATGCTTGATATAACTGATTTTTTCATAAAACTAATTTAATCTTATTACAAATCTTATGGAATTGCAATTTTTTATGGTAATTAAATTAAAAAAGTTGATTTGCTTCGCAATCCCCCCTTAATATGGGTGTTATGAGAAAGCTTGGCTCACGTTATGCCCTGAATGATGAACGAGCGATCGGGCAATAATGTTCAGCTTGTTGTTGGAATTAATTTATATTAAAATACTTCATATTGCCATTTCCCCAGCTACTGACTGAAAATATTTTTTTAAGTCAATAGCTGGGTCATTGCTCTAGACATGCTAAAAACTTCCTTCGTGTCTTGTTTTTTTGATCGATTATTATTTTGAACATTTATAACTTGTCAATCACCGCTTTGCGGGACTGGTAAGCCGGCTGTATATTTTCTTCATTTCATGAGAACGAGGACGTTCTCGCTCCCAATCTTGCAATACAATACTGATTTGCAGGTTTTAAAGTAGCTTAACATTCCGGGTTTTGCTGGCAACTTTTCTGTTTTTTGAGAACCATTAGAAAAAGACCGCTGTTCCAACTTGTTGGAATGCTTTCAAAAATAATCTGTACTACAACCCTTCATTTTCTTGTTATTTGTCATTTCGCTAACGCTCCATTGCTTTAGGCATGCTAAAGCCTCTTACCCTGCGGTCGTTTGATCGATTATTTTCCAGTACTTTTCTAACATTTTTATTATAAAGAACTTATAACACCGTTTTGCACATGTCAACTTTTCATGATAATGAGGACATTCGTTACACTGTCCGAGCCCACGGGACTCGGCTACAGGGTGTGGGGCAATCTGCCGTTAATTTGCAAGACTAACACTGTAGCCGCGTCGCTCCGGCGCGGAAGTTTCACATCTGCTCTGTGTTCTCAAGCGTAGCGGGTGGTTAAAACTTATTTTCTTCTTTTGTGCCTTTAGCATCATTTGCGTTAATCCTCTTCTCTTCCTCTGCGACTGTGCGAGAAATCCTTTTGGTTGCGGCTACGTCGCCCTAGGTACTTTGTGTTCTCTAGTGAGGAACGAACGAGTGGTTAAACATTTCTTCTTTTATTCCTTCTTTTTACCACCCGTTGCGCTAGAGACACAGAGACCACCGAGAATGAAAAAACACCTGCAACGAAGATCGTTGCGTTACCCCAAAAAGCTACAATCGAACAACGAATAACGAACAACAATCTTTTCTTTGTGTCTCCGCGCGGGAAACATTTAAATAAATACTGCCAGAGGCATTCCATAAAAACACGTTTTTCTGTAAAAATCGTGCTTTGTAAGCTAATTTTATGTTTTTCAGGGTTAAAATGTGCGTTTTATCCGACTTTCAGGCTTGTCAATCAGAACAACATAGTCTATAATTCTTGGCATATTCTAAAATTTTTAACCAAAGAATGGAGCCGAGAACAATGACGAAGCCAAATGTAATTTTTATATTAATTGACGATATGGGTTGGAAAGATATTGCCTGCATGGGCAGCGACTTTTATGAGACCCCGAACATAGACAAAATCAGAGATGCCGGAATGCTGTTCACAGATGCATATGCAGCGTGCCCGGTCTGTTCCCCTACCCGTGCAAGTATCATGTCGGGCAAATATCCGGCAAGAGTCGGATTAACTAATTATATTGGAGGAACACAACATTGCAAACTTGGAGGCGAAAAAGGACGTCTTCTTGCAGCTCCTTACACACCTCATCTGAATTTAAACGAAAAATCATTGGCGGCAGCTTTCAAAGAGAACGGTTATGCCACCTGGCATATAGGTAAATGGCATTTGGGTGAGCAGGAATTCTGGCCTGACAAACACGGATTTGACGTAAACATTGGTGGTTGTAATACAGGTCATCCAAATGGCAAAGGTCACTATTTTGTACCTTGGGACAATCCAACAATTGAACCAAAAGATGGCGATGATTATCTGACAGATCGTCTTGGTGATGAAGCCGCAGACCTTATTGAACAGAGTGATGGTACTCCATTCTTCATGAACCTCTGGTTCTATCAGGTGCATACCCCTTTAATGGCAAAAGAGGATAAAGTCAGAAAATATGAGCAGAAGAGAATTGACATGGGGCTTGATAAAGTTGAAGAGGTTGTTGAAGGTGATTTCTTCCCGGTTGAACACAAGAAAACAAAAAAGATGAAACATCGTGTTGTTCAATCGCACCCTGTTTATGCTGCAATGATTGAACATCTTGATGAAAATATAGGCAAGGTTCTTGATGCACTTGAGACAAAAGGTATTGCTGATGATACAATAATTGTTTTCACAAGTGATAATGGCGGCCTTAGCAGTGCAGAAGGTTCTGCAACATGCAATGCTCCTCTGCATCGCGGCAAAGGATGGATGTATGAAGGTGGAACGAGAGAACCAACCCTTATTAAATGGCCGGGGGTTATTGAACCAAACAGCATAACTAATTCTGTAATTACAAGCCCGGACTGGTATCCCACACTGCTTGAAGCATGCGGGCTGCCTCTTCAGCCTAAACAGCATGTTGACGGCAAAAGTTTTGTTGAAGTTCTTAAGGGTGAAGATGTCGAGCGGGGAGCAATATTCTGGCATTTCCCCCATTACGGCAACCAAGGTGGAACACCCGGATGCTCTATACGAAAAGGCGATTGGAAACTGATTGAGTTTTTTGAAGATAAAATTGAACTTTACAACCTCAAAGAAGATATTTCAGAAGATCATAATGTGGCAGAGGAAAATCCTGAAATTGTAAAAAAACTTCTTGAAGAACTTCAGGCATGGCAGAATGATGTCGGAGCTCTTTATCCCGAACCAAATCCCGATTGGCAACCGGCGACAGAAGAAGATCTTAAGGCAATCGATTAGTTAAATACGAAAATGCACAGGACCGCTGAACCGCCTGCCTGCCGACAGGCAGGCAACCAAAAGAATTTCTTGCGCAGAGGCTAAATCAATTACGAATGACAAATTGCTGATTACAAATGATGGAATGCCTCCGGCGGTATTTATTTAAATGTTTCTCGCGCAGAGTCGCCTGTCTGCGTGCGAGCATCGCACAGGCAGGCAGAGGACGCAGAAAAAAAGAAAAATCACCCCTCCCACGCTCGCACGCGAGGTGACCTCCCCTTGACAAGGGGAGGAGCACTTTGGATCTGATGGGGAAAGTAATTTTTGAAGTGCCGATGTCCCCATCGGCATCTTGGTCGGTCATGCGTCTGGCGTCATCCGTCATGCTTCAGAAAAAATACGGGGAGAAAGGCCTCGCGCAAAGTCGCAGGTGTTTTCCGGAAACGCTGAGCGTGCAGGAGATCTCCGGTGGGCTTGCCCCATCGGGAATAAGATGTTTTTGTTTTGCATTTCCATGCTCCCAGAAAAAGCTCGGCATCAATATAAATAGGTTGCGAAGCAACACAATAGTTTACCGTTTACAATTTACCGTTTACATTTTCCTTAGGTCATGCGTCAAAAAAAAATAATGTTGGTGGACAGGAAAACCCCTCCGTCCTCGTACCTCGGACACCTCCCCTAAACAGGGGAGGAGCACTTTGGATCTGATGGGGAAAGTAATTTTTGAAGTGCCGGTGTCTCCATCGGCATCTTAGTTGGTCATGCGTCCGGCGTCATGCGTCATGCGTCAGAAAAAAATAATTTTTGACGGTCGGTTCTGTGAGCCGAAAAACAATTCACCCGAAAAACAAGGATTCAAAAAGCAGGGTGGATTGTAAAGGCAAATGCGAAAAAGATTAGTTTTTTATGCTGCTAATAATTCCGATTTAAAGTATTCCAACGCTGATTTATATCCTATAATTTTT
>CAYTUX010000117.1:0-24019 GCA_964441455.1 uncultured Victivallales bacterium
ATAACGTGGTGCCATACTTTGCTCCTTTTTTTTATTTTGAGAAAGTATAGCAAAAACTGCCTAGAATGCGAAGCTTTTTATTTTACATTATACTAGGTCAGCAGACCTTGGAAAATATTAGACTTTTGAAATTGGCTCTAATGTTCATCAATTAACATACAAAATTAAATAAAGGAATCATTATGACAGACATAACAAAAAAAACAAATAGATTAGGAAACATCAGCCTGTGCTATACCAGGCTAAGATTGTTCTGTTCTAAGTTTATCCTTGGCTAAGAGAAAAAATTCATTGAAGAAAGAAAAAATAAAAAATATATTGCATTTTCTTTCTTTTTTGATATGATTGTCAATATTATTTAAGAGCGTTATTATAGATTTCAGAAAGGTTATATATTTTGAGTTTACCTAGTTTAGAAGAAGTTGCAAAATTAGCTGGCGTTTCGCAAGATACAGCCTCCAGAATTTTGAATCGAAATATTCCTACGAAACGTAAAGATGCTTTGGAAAGAGCAGATAGGGTTAAGGCGGTAGCAAAAGAGCTTGGCTATCTGCCAAATGTTGCGGCACAGGCTTTAGGCAGAGGAAGTTTTAACACTATATCTTTGCTAACTGGAAGTGCTTCGCCGAATTGGGTTGCACCTGGAATAATTTCAGGTGCTCTGAATATTCTGAATGCACAACATATTCATTTACTTTTGGAAAGAATTCCTGTTGATTCTATTAAACAAACTAATAAGTTTCCATCCTTCTTACAAAGTTTGTCTTGCGACGGATTGCTTATTCATGAAGTTTCATTCATGTTAGATGTTACCGAAAAAATTATGTCCAGAGCGAATATTCCGTTGGTTTGGGTCAACCATTTAAGTGAAAAAAACAGTGTATATTTTGATGATTATGCGGCAACAGTTACCGGTGTGGAACGTTTGCTTGAAATGGGACATAAAAGGATTTGTTATCTTGACATGGGTAGTTCTTCTCATGCAAGTATTCATGAAAGAAAAAGTGGGTACATGTCAGCTATGAATAATGTTGGCTTGAAACCTTATACTTGTCGTTGTGATTATGCTGAGGTGATGATGGAGTCTGAAAGTTTAACAGCAGCTGATGTTTTGGAGAAATATATCAGCGAATTTTCAGAAAATGAACGACCAACAGCATTCTTGGCATATAGTAACTTTCTTTCCAATGCTCTCACAACTGCGGCGACTCGCTTGGGATTAAGAATTCCACAGGATATATCTATAATAGCATTTGCAGAAAACCAGCTAAATGTAGGTGAAAAACTTGATTTACTTGGGCTTAATTATAGAAAAATGGGTGAAGAAGCTGCAAAGCTTTTATTAAAAAGAATTTCTAATCCTAAAGTAGATTTGGAATCAGTCTGCATCCCTATTGTTTTGGAAGAAGGCAGAACCGTGATGCCATTGAAAAGTCCCACTAAATAATCATATTTTAAGAAAAGTGTTGAATCTTTTGTGATTTTTAGTATAATTTTGTCTGTTTTTTAGGAGCGTTCTTAAAAAATGTGTAATTCTGAAGTGAATTTGGAGAAAAAATGTCACGCAGACCAAACATTCTGTTTTTGATGAGCGATGAACACCGTGCCGATGTCACCGGTTATTCAGGTAACTCTGTAGTTCGCACACCAGTACTTGACAAACTTGCCGAGACTGGCGTGGTATTTAGCAACGCCTACACGCCTTGTCCTATATGCGTACCCGGTCGTCAATGCATGATGGCTGGCCAGTTACCGAACACTTGCAAATGCTATGACTGGGCACAGGACCTGCCGGAAGAAAAGTGGACACTGGCGAATCAGTTCACCAGGTACGCCTATGAAACAGTTGCTGCGGGCAAACTTCACGTCATGAACAACAACCAGATGCAGGGATTCACCAGGCGCCTAGCCCCACCTATCTGTCACGTGGAAAAAAAGTATCGACGCAACGTCATTTGGGAAGAATTTGACAAATACCCATCAATAGATGGTGTTCATAAGTGGATGAATCAGGAAGAAGTCGAGAAAGCTCAAATTGGAATTGGAAAGAAAGCATTCACTGACAGGATTGCCACGGAGGTCGCCTGCTATTTTGCAAAGGAATACTTTGGGGATGGCTGGTACGACAAACCTGTCAGTTTCCCGCTGTTGTTAAAACTCAGCCTTCAACAACCTCACTATCCATACATCATTGACGAAGAGAGATTTCACTATTACCTTAATCGTGTGCCTATCTACACCGACAAACCTTGCGATCACCCAATCCTATCTAAATCGCAGAATGGTTTGCCTGTTGAAGTCTCTGAACGTGATATTCGCAGAACAACGGCGGCCTACTACGGTATGGTTGAACTCGTGGATAAGCATTTCGGTGAGTTAATTGATTCTTTAGAGCTTGTCGGCCAGAACCTCGATGATTGGATCATTGTCTACACTTCTGATCATGGCGAGATGCTGGGACAGCATGGCATCTGGGAGAAAACTCGTTTCTACGATGGATCTGCTCGTGTGCCCCTGATCATAAGGTGGCCAAAGGGCTTCAAAGGTGGCCGTGTTGTCGATGAGAATGTCAACTTGTGTGACCTGTTTGCCACCCTTTGTGAACTTGCAGGTCTTGAAATACCGGAAGGCCTTGACAGCAGGAGTCTTGTTCCCTTGCTCAAAGGTGATTCCAGCAACTGGAACAATGAATCCATTTCACAGATTTCGAATTACTGCATGATCAAGAGAGATGATCTAAAATATCAGTGGTATGCATCGGATATCCCAGAAGTACTCTTTGATCTGGCAAAAGATCCCGGCGAGACCAGAAATGTTATCGACGAGCCGGAATATGCTGGTGATGTTGCTGCGTTCAGGAAACGAATCGCGGAACTGGGGTATGGCTCCGACGCAGATACTAACTACGTAAACGCCGGCTACTCTTGAGTAAGCATCTCTTCAGATTCTTGCTCCGTGGTATAGTTTTTCTACCCCGACTGGCAATCGGATTGAGTCGTCAATGAAACAAACATCAGATTATGCCAAATACAAGAAAATAATCCGTATACCCTACTGCGAAGCAAAATTGACACAGTAGTTGATATGAAATGATAAATAATATTAACTTTAAAATTGCAAGATAAAGATGCATATCGGCATCTTTTCCTGCAAAATATGATGACTAAAAATAATGCTTTAAACTTAATTGTGCAATAAATTAGAGCACAAATATAAACAAACATTGGCTTTTATGATTTTTTTAACACCGACTATTTAGAACTGGTCGAGGTAATCGTCAATCTCTGTTAATCCGAATTCATCTGCAATCTGTTTTGCAGATATATTTTCATCTTCACTATATAGAATTGCAGACCCTAGAGACGAATCAGTATCAATCAATACATTATTGCCATATTTCCCACGTATTTCTGAAAAGTGTTGACTATTATTATCGCCATGCATCACAAACCGATCTATATTCACACGAGCCCACGTGATTCTTGTGTGGAATGATGAAGAAGAAAGGTTCCTTCCCAGCGGATCGATTATGTCACTTGATATATCCTTGCATGCTGCAGCAAAGAAAGCTCTGCAGCCATAAGCCCAGCTCTTCTGCAACAATCCTCCATGAAACATACTTGAAAAACATAGAACATCTGGTTTTAGACGTTTATACTGCTGTTTTAATGATTCATAATTCAGATCAAAACATATAACACCACCAAGACGTCCGATCGGTGTGTCAACAATCTGAGCTCCGGTGCCGCATACCAGTCCCTTTGCAAGTTCGCCTTTTGTCAAATGCACCTTTTTGTATGAACCAAGAAATTTGCCTTCAGAACCAATAAATGCAAGAGCATTATATGCTTTATTCTTTTCAAGAAGTTTTACAGATCCTGCAATATAACACTGATTCCTTACAGCAAAATCGCGATATGTATTGAGCATAATTCCGGGATTTTCAAAACTTTCAGCCTGATCAACAGTCTGACCTACAGATTCCATGCCCTCACATGTGACAACCAAGTCAACACCGGTGCCGGCAAGCTTTTGTTCTGCTTCTCTGAATTGATCCAGAACTGTCTGCTGAGATAGTTCCGCCGGATGCTGAAAATGTATTGTCGATATATTTATCTTTCTCATTGTTTTCCTTTTTTTCATAAGGCGAGATACATATCGCCCCTACAGCTTGCTTTGCAAGTCAATCACATCAATCATACTTAATCCCGTATGATATGCGGGATCCGCATCAGGAGTTGCCGGTATAACTCGAACCGGTTTCCCAAACTTATTAACCGTCTGCACCGCCATACCATACACATCTGGTTTATGGTAATATAGAATAAAGGCAATATTGCATTCAATAAGTATATTCATAAAATCTTCATTATTTGCTATTTTATAGGCAAAAGCACAGCTACGCATAGTTTCCGGTAACGACCACCATGGCATATCCGAATTTATTACCTGATGATTGCATAAGTCAAAACTTTTTACAATACCGTATCCACATTCAGAAAATCCATTTTTAAAATTTACTTTAAGCATATTAGATAAAACATCAATATATCTTTGTGGAATTTCTTTAATTAAATCATTTTTTCCAGCAATCCAGAGAGCTTTCAGAGCTAAACCCACAAATTCAAGTGCGTGTCCTGGATCAGATTTCAAAACTCCATCTTCAATAATCGGATTTCCATTTACATCGGATAATTCCCACATATCATACTTATTCAAAAACTCATGAGTATCTTCAAGACAAACATAATTACATAATATATGATCAATAATTTTTATTGCATATTGACAATATTTCTCTTTATTCAGAGATGTGTTCATAAATGTAGAACATCCACCTAAAGCAATCATAAAACCACCCTGCAAAATACCTTCAATCTGCGTTGGAATCTGATTTTTAACATCAAAAGAGAGCTGATCAAAAATGAATTTATTTCCAAACAGACTTTTTATAACTTTATCAAAATCTTCTTCAGCCTTTGTATATAAATCTTTTTCACCTAAAAGAGAAGACGCAGCAGCCATTCCCTTAATATAAAACAGGTCACTTAATGTCATATTACCTGGTAATATATTTATATCAAATTGTTCTAAACCATCATTTGCAGGTCTGATTGCCTTTCCTGATACATCCATCATAAAAGGCATATGACCAACATTTAAATATATATTACTTGTTTCAGCAAGAACTTCACTTAAAACAGTTTCTATTCTTAAACTATAACCATCTTTAAACAACTTACTATTAGAAATATCTGTATTAATCCATTTATAATGACCTGCAAGTGCTTCAAGTCCCCTACCCTGAATCCATGAGAAAACAGTTTGGCGTCCAAAAAGTATATTGCTTTCGGGGAAATCATTTCCTGTAGTAACATCCAGCTTTGTATCAATAAAATGATAGTCGGAATTTGCCTGATATCTTTCAATTATACAATCCAGTACGGAAATTAAAGACTTTTTCCATAAGTGCAAATTTAATTCTTCTATTTTCATCATTATTAGTTCTTCATAAATAATTGCGGGTAAGTTATATGTATTCATCATGGGAACACAGATGACACGGAACTGACGGATTTCCACAGATATATTTTTACATATCCTTGGAAAATCAGCTTAATCTGCGAACACAGCGTTCCTTATTGGAGCCTGACACGTAAAACGAAGATTATTTAACCTTCTTCAGCTATTCACACACCGTCATCATCTCAGAATTTCAAAGGGAATATACTATTGTCTGACTCTTCGAGCATGGCAAAAACTGCATAAGCGGTAATTCGCAGGTTAACCCACTCCCTGTTGCCATATTTACATTTGTCATCCATCCCATAAATTGCACCATTGAGCTGCTCATCATCTGTTTTCAACTGCAGACTAACCAAATGAACTAAAGAACGATCTAAAAGTTTTTGAATCTCCGGTTTTTGATTATCCGGAGCGACAGTCAGATACTTCTGCATAAAGATTGATGCGGTTGCCGAACCGGTTTCAACTTCAGGTTGCAGATAGGAACCATCACCATTTTCATATTCACACAATTTTTTGAAATATGCCGAACATCTATTAAGATACTCTTCATTTTTTAAAACTTTATATGCTTCCACCAAAGCAATACCACCAAAATCGTCATTAACCTTGTGCATCATCTGCCAATCCAAAGGCCACTTTTCTTCATTATGCACATCAGGATTGTTACCCAGCAAATCAACAAGCACAGTAATCTCACCATCTTCATCAATAAAGTTTTGAATATAAAATTCCGCCATTCGACGAGCTGTTGAGTAATACTTTATTTCGCCAGTCTCTTTATACAAATCCAGAAAAAAGAGAATGCCTCCCGACTGAAAACTACCAAGCAAATCGTCGGTTGCTCTACCACCCTTTCCTAAAGCTACTGTACATATGGGCCAATCGCCCATAAATGCATGTTCAATCATCCAGTCTGCAAATAGAGTTGCGCGAAGTATAAGAGTTTCATCTTTCAGCTCTTTGCCGGCAGCAAGAAAAGTCCATGCTGCAGAAAGTGCATCACGAGGATGCAGCCAGTTGGTCTGCGGGATCTCCTCCCTAATTGCACCATATAGTCTTGGCTCACTGGAATCCATAATCTGAAGAGATTTCAGATATTCAACTCCCTTCAAAGCACTGTCAATGTAGCGTTCCTCTCCTGTTATCTTATAGGCAGAAAGCATTGCCATTGAACCAAACCCGGTTGTCCAGTTTGTGCTTAAATCCGTAAAATTATCAGCAACACGCCTGGCATAAACAAAACGCCCGCAATTCGCATCATTATTCTTCTTGAGCTGATTCTTCTCAACCCAATCACAGGCAGCTAAAGCCGATGTCAACAAAATATTTTTTTCAATCATAAAGTTCCTTTTAAAAGCTTAAATTCAAATTTCTTTTTCATCTCTAGTGCAAATTTGCCATTTTTCATATTAAAGCAATCATTTCCATCAGCAACATTTTGAAGGATTGATGTTGCATCTCCTAGAACTGGTATACTCAGTTTACAAGAATCTTCAGCACTTCCATTTTTATATACACCAATATAAAAAACAGCTCCCTTGACGGCATCTTTCGGATAAGATACAAAAATCGACCAATTCCCTAACTCCGGCATCTCTCCTGAAGTCAAAACAAGATTGTCAAAAATATATTTTTGATGAGGTCTGTAATCTTCAATAAATTTCTTCATTGCCATCTGTTTTTCATCTGTCAGACCTGTCAAGCTGCCCCAATAAAGCATATTTCCAAAAATTGCAGTACCCAAAATATAATCAATATCATAATCATCTATCTGCGGCATTACTTCCACTTCAATCTTCTGTGCAGGAATATATTTTGCCGTACTCCAAAAGTTTCTTAAAGTTATATATGGCTGATAATACCTATGATCATCAATACTTGTATTCTTTCCACGCCCCCTGTTTTCCATAAAAAGGCGCCCATAATCAAGGGCAAAGTCGAATCCGGGACGTGAACGTCTTGTGATATCCATTGAAAGAATAAGTCCAGGTATTTCCTTTCGGGCTTCCGCAAGCAATCTGCGATATGCCTCAAAATGCAGATGCTGATCGCCAAGCATTGTGTCAAGATTATGTATACGATAGAAATCCAGCTTAAATCGCTTTATGCCATATTCTTTGCAGTTACCTACCATAACATTCTTTGCATGCTGAAAATACTCTTCATTTAGAAGATCCATTGCGTAATATTTTTCTCCATCGGCACTCACTCCAAGATCTACCGGAATAAAATCGCTGGATCGTGCAATCCAGTTCCACTTCAAATCATTTGATATGCAGTCATGGCACTCGGTTCCATCCCACAATCTTGTTTTCGGATCCTTGCCTTCCTGCATCCCAAACGGATGAATCCATAACCCAACATTTACACCGATTGCTTCAGCTTTTTTCTGTAAAGGGCTGAATTTGTCTGGAAATTTATTAATATCAACTTCCCCCATGAATGTCTCAAACCAGCCATCATCAATAAATACAGTTTCAACTCCTGTTTTTGACGCATAGTCCAATTCATCAAGCATCTTTGCTTCATTAATATTGGTATGAAATGTCGGCCATACATTGCTGAGAACCTCGGGAGAAAAATTCTGCAATTCATATCTAAGATTCTGATAACGCCTAAGCTCGGGGAGGCAATCAACTTCACCTGCAAAACCGAAAACCACCCCATTTGCACGGCGAACTTCTCCTTCATTGATGTTATCAAAACCTAGCCCAACCATTGTCAGACTGTTTTTTATGAGTGTATAATCATATTGTGTTTTGAACACCTGATTGTCCGGACAAGGACCCTCTTTATAAACAAAAAAATTATTATCACTATTCTCATGTTCTGCAATTATAAAACTGCCGACATTTTTCTTTTCAGCAACTTTTTCAATGAGTCTATAATTTGATTGATCGGTACAGCTGAAGAAATCCACACATTTATATTTATAATCTAAAGCAAAACGAATATTGAAAAGATCTGAATAGAGCATTCCTGCGCAATCAGCAGCGGCGGCAAATTCATCGTAGAATCGAACTGCACCTGCATCACCATATAAAAATATATGTTTTTCTATGGTTAAATTTTTCTCCGGCAAAGTTATTGTTACAACAACACTATCAGAATTATCTTTGGTGATGCTTTTTCCTACGGAGACCTCACAGCTTCCAGATATGCTTAAATCATATATATTCCTGTCATAAGTCAATATATACTGCTGCTGTTCTCCAATCTTCTGACCTGTTTTACCATATACACTCTTAATGCAAAAACAGCTGTCTAATAGAATCTCGACATGGATACGACTATTTCTAATCATTAATGTCTTGTCCATCTCATTATACGATATCATAAATTATTTTTTATTCCTTTTATATTTTCAATTTCTGACTCAGTGACTCTGTGACTCAATGACCCAGTAATTCAATGATAAAACTTTTAAACACAAGACTTTTTTGTCCATCTGGGAACGCTGATCTCGCATGCGAAATCAGCAAAAATAAATGCCTGCGGAGCCATTCCTTCAATTTTCGCATTTCCGCATTCTAGCCCCGCCAAGCGGTGATTCGCATTTCTTCTTTCTGTTCCGATCAACGCTGCTCTATCTAACGGTCTAACTAGCTGTCTAACTAATCATTACTTAACAATAAAGACTGACCCAAATGCCGGCGATTCAGCAACCGCAAAAGTCGACAGAGTCGTAACAGATTTTGTTGTGATGATTTTATTCACATCATCAACGCTGTCAGTAATCCTAACCCAGCTGCCGTCATCAAATTGATAAACTGCAAGTCTCTCAGCACTTAAACCTTTTTCTGCAGCCAAAGCATCGTCATACCTGAAATTTAAAACAGCCGAAGTTGGTGTAACCCCGGAAAAATTCCAGACACCAATAACCTTTTCAAGCCCGGCAGGAACATCGGTGCGGTCGGATGCTAGCAATTTTCCCGTCAAATTTCCCGATCCATCAGCCAAATCAAGTTCAACACTGTTGACCAAGTCAATGGTTGTATCAGTTGATAACTCCCCCCAATTGTATGAGCCGGCACCATCAATAGCAACATCCGGAAGAATCAGTTCTCCTTGATTAACTGCAAACCAGCCATTGGAAGTTGTGTTATCAATGGTATTATCAAAACTTGTGAAGTTTGACATATCAAGAGCTCGATCTGTACCATAACCATTGGCAATAATTCTGCCATTGTTTTCTAAAATATAGTATAGCCCGATATCACCCCAGCCGTTAACAGTACCTTCAGCAGAAGCAGTACCTTTAACAATCAAAGTTCCACCTGTTGCAAACCGCTGGTTTGTTACGACTCCTGTAGTGTCAGCATTTCCTAAATTCAGAGTGCCAATACCTTCGTCGCCAACATAGATGATTTTATAATAGGTATTTGATAAAGACAGGCTGCCGGAAACAAGATTTACAACACCTGTAGATCCGGACTTACCCCCAATATACAGATGTGAATTATATACACAAAAATCAGCTGAATCATATATATTCAGTTTTCCATCGCCGGAAAATCCAACATATGTTACACCAACAGACACATGCTCAGATGTGTTAAAAAGATCCATTCTACCTTTTGCACCTGGCAGACTTCCAACCTTTGTAGCAGTCGCAAGAGAATAACCGTTAGTTTGGTGATAGTAGGACTCTTTATCATTTACACCATAACCTATTACTAAAAACTTTGCACTAATCATAGCACCACCGGATTGAATAAATGTACCTTTGCCTCCCCAACCCATATAAAAAGCATTGCCGACGTCCATTTGTCCGCTTGATAAATTAATTACACCTTCGGCGGCAGAATTTTTTGCAACAATTAGCGTCTGAAAATCATTTGTACCACCTGACTGATTAAGTTCACCCGAACCATTAAAACCAATATTTATCTCTTTTGTAGATTGAAACAATCCACCTGTCATATTTATTTCTGAAACAGATAATGTGGAATAAGCAACATCAACTCTTCCCGAAGATACCAAATCACCTGAAACGATATCTAAAAAACCAGTGCTTCCTGTGCCGTTACCAAGTTGAAAACCTAAACAAATATTTCCAGCCGAATCAACAACAGATGTACCACCATTGCTGATATAAACATTATCTGCAGCCGTTGGAACTGCCAACTCAACCCAATTGTTTGGTTCATCCCAGCTGCCGTATGGAACATTCCAGTTTGAATCTGCATGTAATATGCATACTGATGCAAACATCATGAAAATTGCGAATTCTCTTATTAATCTGTTCATAACAATATCTCCTGTTTTTATTATTTTTAACAATATTCTCATAAAAGGTTTTATCAGTCAAGTTTTTTTAACATTTTTTCACTAAAAATGGAATTTTTCCTTATAGATTAAATTCTAAACAAGACTTTTCTGACGAGCAAACTCATCAGTAATTTCTGTTCTGAATTTCTGATCCGTTAAAAAACGATATCCAACCATTGCCATAGCTTGTGCCATTTTAATGGTCTGATTGACTGCATAATCACTTTTTGCATCTTCAGCAAATTCAGTCGTATGCAGTGAATGATGTTCATCTCCCTCAACAATTCCAAAATAGGGTTGAATTCCCGGCACTTCATGTGAAACATTTCCAAAATCTGTTGATGCTCGGCATATTGAATTCTGGAATTGTGGCTTCATTTCAAGAGCTGAAGTATACTCAAAAAATGCACTATTCAGGGTGCCATTAGGCAAACCGCTTTTGTATCCAAATTTTCTAAACTCTATTTCATAATCACAGTCAGTCATTAATGCCGCCCCTTTGGCAATATTCTCACAACGTCTGATCATCTTTTCAATCTGTTTAGTATTATCAGCACGAAGATAAAATGCCGCAGATGCCTTATCCGGAACAATATTAGGAAGAACACCTCCATCTGTAATAATTCCATGAACACGAGTCTTCTCAGGGAGGTGTTGACGCCAGGCGTTTATGCCCTGAAAAAAGAGTATAACTGCATCAAGAGCATTTTTTCCATCTTCAGGTGCTTTTGCTGCATGTGAAGCTTTTCCTTTAAATTTCAAATCAAAACGTTCCACTCCCATACATCCCGGCCAAGTTGTTGTACTCTCTGAAGGGTGAGCAATAATTACGGCATCAATACCATCCAAAGCATTTTTCTCCATCATTCTGACCTTACCACCTTTGCCCTCTTCGGCAGGTGTTCCCATAACCATAACTGTACCAGGTATATTCTCGGTTTGTAAAATATCCGCAAGTGCTTTTCCTGCACCAACAGCAGCAGTGGCAATAAGATTGTGGCCGCATGCATGCCCAAGTTCAGGAAGTGCGTCATATTCTGCCATAAAACAAAAAACAGGTTTGCCTGTTCCAAAAGTTGCTTTATATGCTGTTTCTAAACCGGCAAATGGTGCCGTTACCTCAAATCCCCAATTCCTAAACAATTCAATCTGCCTGCGTACCGCCTTAAACTCTTCCAACCCCAATTCAGGATTATTATGCAGCTCAAGTGCAAAATCTTTCAGTAATGGAGCAATTGAATCGACTGAATTTAAAATCTCTTTTTTTATCATATCATCCTTTTAACAAAAACTTCAAATTAACAACCAAACATTATTTGTCCCGCCAAGCGGGATAGCGTCCGCTCTATGAGCGGAAATATATTTTAATACATTTTTGACTGTAACAACTTTAATTTAAACATTACTCAACAAGAGTACCAACCTTGTTGACAACTTTATATTCCATGCCATCAAATTCTTTAAAATGTGCTATACCACATTTGATTTTTAATTGTTCAGAAATATTTAGTTTTGATATATCGACTTCTGGTGTTCCTGTATCTTTGGTTTCAGCTACAAAGTATATTTTCTTGTCATCTTCAAATACTACAGCCCAATCAGGATTGTAATTTCCTAGTGGCGTTGGAATCTTAAACCAATTTGGTAATTTGAAATAAAATTTAACCTGATCACTTGTTTCACAATCTTTTGCAAACTTATTTTCTACTCCTGAATCCAATGGAACCAAATTCTCATAAATTGTTTTTGAACTATCAGATATCTCAAACGTATAATCATTCAAATAGATTTCCAACTCTTGTGCTTCAAAAAGGGTCATTTCATACTCCGAGCCACCAATCTGCTGATACTTAATTCCATCAATCATTATATCGTACAAAGTTCTTTTTATGGCTTGTGAGGATAAATCCAAGAAAAGCTGAGGATTTATTAAGATATCACCAATTCGTCCAGACTTGATTAAAACATCTTGTATTGTAGAACGTGTTAATTCTGTTTTATCCTGAATATATTCTAAGACATCTGGAATTTTCCACAAGTAGCTATCATAGGACTCAACTTTATCTCCAACATAACTAGTATCAACGCCACCATCTGTAATATTTATGGATACTTTGCTAGACCTAATTGAAGGTGCTTTAATTTCTGGTAAATCTTTTATTTCTTTTGCAGCGAGTGTAATCAAATCATTAGTCTGATAATCAACCCTATAAGTAGTCTTCTTTTTAAGCTCTTCCCAAATCTCCAAGAATTTCGGATCAACTTCAAAACCTTTTCTATACTTAACGGCTGTACGTTCTCTTTTATTCTTAATTCTTCCTTTAAACTCTACGCCACAATCTTCTTCAATCTCTTTCTGCAATGTTTTAGCAAAATCGTCATAAGCTTCATTGGCAACAACAGTCAAACGATTAATGTTTTGTTCATAAGTTCTCTTTCCACTCTGATCAACAGCCAACCGTAATCCGCGTCCAATTTCCTGACGTTTTTTCATTTCTGACTTTGTCTCATTAAGAGTACATATCTGAAATACATTTGGATTATCCCATCCTTCTCTTAGTGCTGAATGTGAAAAGATAAATCGCAGTGAATTATCAAGATTTAATAATTCTTCTTTGTCTTTCATTATCAAATTAAAAGTTTCAGCACAATCTAAACTATTCATTGAGGACGTTGTTTCCCGAACATCTTTCCACTTACCTTTTTTGTCTTGTGCAAAATATCCATTATGCACTTCTGAAACTGAAAACCTATCCAACTCATTAAACGCTGGTTTTGAAATATATTCTTGATATATCTCTTCAAACCATTTTGCAAATTTTCCTTGTAAAGGACTTCCGGCTCCGTCATATTGACGATAGTTAGCGACTTTATCAATAAAAAATAGAGACAAAACTTTGATACCTTTTTTATTCAGACGTTTCTCTTTCTTCAAATGCTCTTCAACAGTCTTACGAATCTGCATTTTCATTATCTCATCAGTCAGTCCACCTTGAGTCTCGCCTTTGTAAAGCATATTACCATTTGAAAGAGAAATACAATTATTAGAAGCATCAATCTCCTCTACAATGTATCCATCGGAATAAACCTCTCGTTCACCAGAAAGCCTATATAGGTCATCTCCAACCTTCACTGTAACTTTTTTCTTTTTTACATCATTAGCACTATTGCAGTTGATGAATACTCTAGCGGTTACCTTAGTCTTGGCGGCTGTAATTGATTCCACCGTCACATAAGCATCGTTATATGAATTTTCTTCCATTATAGAATCAACCTCAATCTGCTTGACCAACCCAAGATCATAAGCCTTAACTGGATTCAAATTATATGTCAGATTATACTGATTTCGGTGCGTCGCAGAATAACGAAAAGTACAAAGTGGATTCAAATTACTAATTGCTTCAATACGTTTTTCTGTCTCCATATTCTGCGGTTCATCAACAATTACAAAAGGATTTGTGACCTGAATAAATTCAACTGGTCTTTGTCCATTTAATTTGTCATTTGGCTTGTTAATAATATTCTCATCTTTTGCAAAAGAGTCAATATTAAGAACTAGAACTTCAATAGTATTGGTAGTGGCAAAACCTCTCAACGACGAAACTTTGCTACTATCATAAACCTGAAAATTTACTAGCGTATTATCATAAAGATTTTGAAAATGTTCATGGGTAATTTCAAGGTTTTTAAGAACGCCCTCACGTATAGCAACCGACGGAACTACAATTACAAATTTTTTAAAACCGTAAAGCTTATTTAACTCATAAATAGTTCTCAAATAGACATAAGTTTTGCCAGTACCTGTCTCCATCTCTACAGAAAAGTGCATTCCATCAAGTTTTTCAGATTGTTTAATCTCATTAGATTCTTGAATATCTTGCAAATTGCTTAGAATTTGCTCTTCAGATAGCAATATCTTATTGGAAATCGCATTAATATGTTTTTGTTCATCATCAGGGGAGTAAAGAGTAAACTTAGAAAACACATCATCATAAGGCTGACCCTCAAAAAGATCTGTTATAGATTTTATTGCATCTTGCTGGAACTGTAAATCTGCTTCAAATGTTAATTTCATTTCTTCAACCTTTTAATATCTTCTTCCAACTCTTTAAAACTTTGCTCCTTTTCAAGACGTTTACTTTCAACGATATATTCTTCATATACTTTCGTTGATTTTTCAAGAGCTTGCTGATGTGATATTTCTCCTGCATGTGTCAACAACTCTCGACCATTTAATTGAAGTATAGAATCTAATCGTTCAATCCAATCTTTCATATACATAGGTATGTGTTGTTGAGCCATAGTTTCTGCAAATGCTAAATACTGTTCAACCAATAACCCTAGAAGTCTCATTTCATCTTCATTTAAATAGTTTTTAGCTATACTTACATCAGACTTCCGTATTGTATTTTTTTTGTCATACGAACTCATTCCTAATAGTGGCAACGATGCATCAACCCGGCGATAAACTAATTCTGCGGCTGTTTGTTGGCTTATACCCCAAAGTAACTTATTCTGAACAACCTTGAAAAATGCAACGGTCTCTTCACTATGTGCGTCATAATCAATACTTGTTGTATAAATATCTTTGATCTTCTGATAGAAAAATTTTTCTGAAAGGCGAATTTCACGAATTCGTTCTTGCAATTCATTAAAATAATTCATTGAATCACCAGTTTTGAATCTATCATCATTTAGTGCAAAGCCTTTGACAATATACTCTTTCAACCTTTGAGTTGCCCAAATTCTAAAACGAGTCCCCTGCTTTGATTTAACTCGATAACCAACCGAAATTATTACATCAAGATTGTAATAATTGCTAGCTTTTTGCTGAAATTCGGAAATACCGAATCTCTTTATAACATCTAATTCAACCAACTCACCTTCTCTAAAAATATTCTTTATGTGCTCATTAATGGTGGACTTAGCTTTTCCGAAAAGTAATGCCATTTGTTCTTGATTAAGCCAAACAGTATCATCTTCCAATCGAACATCAATTTTTAAGCCCCCATCATCATTTTCATAAATGATTATTTCACCTTTGTTATTCATAAATCACCTTATATCGTTTTAAACTCAATACCTGCATCTCTCATCTGCAAAGATGTATTCGTTTTCAACTGATCATTGCCTTTGAATAATCGATCAAGTGCAACAACCTTTTTAGGCTTCTGCTGAATAACAAAATCAACAATTTTCTCTGTAGCCTTTTCAAGCATAATGATTAAATCATCGCAGTTTACAATATAGCAATTTTCTTTATATTCAAGCTCACTATTAAGGTCTTTCCCACTCTTCAATAAAAGTTCATAAACCATATTTTCTGTAGTAGCATTTGCCGCAACTGGATCTACAAAAAACTTCATTTGCTTTTCTAATGCTTCAACATTATTACCAGGAATCTGCTGCCATTGCTTGAAATTACTGTCTGAAAGCTTTAGCACTTTGAATCCCAAGTCCTGATGCTTTAATTGTTCTATTTCAGACTCTAAATCTGCAATTTTATCCTCTTTCCCTTCAAGCCCCAATTGACCAGATAATTCTGCTATCTCTTTTTCCTTAGCTTTGATTTGTTCTGCAATCTCTTCTGCAATCTTTTTGCCAGCTCGACGAATTCGCTCTTTGCTTATCTCTGCAATGGTTTTGTATCCAGCCTTGTAAGCTTCACTCTTCTCTTCTGTTAATTCCGGCAACTGAACACAAATATATTTGCGATTTCCACCATCTTCTCTGTTTAAGTCCATTACTGCGTGAGCTGTCGTCCCTGAACCTAAAAAGAAATCAAGAGTGATGTCATTTTTATTTGCACCAATAGCAATTACCTGTTTCAGAAGTCTAACGGGTTTAGGTGTACTAAAAAACTGTTGACCTTCAAACAGTTTTCTTACTTCTTGAAAAGCTTCCTGATTATGTCCTACATCTTTATGTTTCCAAATAGTCATAGGAGTTATACCATTTTTCACATCTGTTAAAAATCTTTTAAGCCTTGGCACATTTTCACCTTTAGAACCAAACCAAACTCTATTGTCGTTAATTAATTCCTTAACTTTATCTTTAGAGAATCTCCAACAAATCCCTTCAGGAGGCTCAACAAGCCTACCAGAAGGAGTAGTAATTTCATAGTCATAGTTAGCATTATAAGTTTTTACCGTCATATCACCTGAGACCCAGACTCCTCGTGCATCGTTATCTGGATTTTTATATCGTTTTAGGGCTTCCTCTCCTCTTGCTAAAAGATTAGGTCGCCAATCGTCTTTACTTTTAGAAAACGCTATTACATAATCGTGATTGTCTGAAAACCACTTAGCATCATTAGATGGTGCAAATTTCTTTTCCCAAATAATACTTGCCACAAAATTTTCTTCCCCAAAGACCTCATTCATCAACAGTCGAAGGTTATGTACCTCGTTATCATCAATGGAAACAAAAATCACCCCATCTGATTTCAAAAGGTTTTTAGCCAGAAACATTCTTGGATACATCATGTTCAGCCAATTACTATGATATTGACCATTTTCCTTGCTATTCTTCTTAAACATACCATCCTTAAGCATGTATCCTTCTTCATCTTTATCACCAACTCTTTTTTCATATTCAGCTTTCGTTTCAGAAAATTTGTCAGGATAAATAAAGGAATCATTGCCGGTATTATAAGGAGGATCAATATAAATCATCTTAACCTTGCCAAAATAACTTTTTTGCAGCACTTTTAGCACTTCCAGATTCTCACCCTCAATAAAGATATTTTCGGTCTGCTCAAAGTTTATAGATTCTTCTTTATCAGGAACAAGAGTTTTTGAAGTTGGAGTTTGCAGCACTTTAAAAGCTTCACTCTTACCAGCCCAATTTAGAACATATCTTTCATTAGCAAAATTGATATCCTCACCTAAAGTTGCCTTGAGTTTCTCCCAGTCAACTTTTCCTTCAGCAAATGCTTCCGGTAAAACTTCCTTCAACTGCTGTAGTTTAATCTCCTGCGGTGTCAAACTTTGCCCATTCATTTATTATGCCCCTATTATTTAACTACTAAAATGTTTAAATTTCAAAACTTTATTGATTCTATTACATTTCCAGCCAAACTTCAATATATTTCACCATAAAACACAATCTTCCCTTGCTTTTATCGTTAAGTCATTGCGTGAGTGCATTTTTTGTTCGGCTTACCCGTCTACCTGAGTAAATGCACGGGCAGACAGGTGAACGGATTAGTTCTTCGGCTTGCAAAGCCGACATTACAACGCCCTCTCCATATCAACCATTCTCCATTAAAAAATAGCGTTAATTAGTGAAGATTCGGCGACCCTTTTTCTTCTTTCTTAAATGATTTTGCCATAAAATGATTCTGCCAATAAAATTTTTAATAAATTCCCGAATGCGGGACTGTAAATCATTCTGCAAACAATCTTTCTTCTCTGCGTTCTCCGTGTCTCTGTGCGAAAAAACTTCTATAGTTTTTTATAAAAATCAATGCTTGAATGTTCAATATTAAATCCGGCTTTGACATATGCTTTTCTAGCAGGCAAATGTGCATCATCACCCCCCGTAGAAACTTTGGCAAATTTCATGCCCTGTTCTTTGAAATGCAGCAATACATGCTTATACATCTTCTGACCAATCCCCTGCCCTGCATAATCAATGGCAACTGCATTATTCCCAATCTCGCCAATCATCTTCTCTTTATCAATAAAAAAGGTAATAAAGCCAACAATTCTGCCATCTTGCTCAAACACGAAGACCTGATCCGAAAACTTCCGACAATGTTCTATAATCTGCATCCCCTTTTGATTGTCAGGATCCGGAATCAGTATATCAAATAATTCTTCTCCATATATTTCTCTATACATTTCATAAATTTGATGCCATGCGGCATTACCGATTGCAACAATTGCTTCCAAATCTTCTTCTTTATATTTTCTTATCATTATTTTCTCCATCTAGTTTAGTATGTAGTAAAAAGTAGAAAGTAGGGAAAACATTCTTTCTCTTTCTTTGTACTAAAACACTTCAAGTTGCCACTCCTCTTTGCTACGTTGCTTTAAACAGGTTAAAGCCTCACTTCGTGGTTTGTTTATTGCCATTTCCCCAGCTACTGACTGAAAATATTTTTCTAAGTCAATAGCTGGGCTCTTACCCTGCGGTCGTTTGATCGATTATTTTCCAGCACTTTTCTAAAATTTTTATTATCAACAACTTCCAAGACAATCTCACAGATGTCAACTTTTCATGATAATGAGGATCCAGCTACTACATATATAAGGTTCAATTCCACGGTTTAAGTTAATTGTTTTAGTAATAGCTGGACTCCCAAACCTTGCAAATCCAGCCTAGTCCGCCAAAACTCCTCCCCTTGCCAAGGGAAGGTCACCTCGCGTGCGAGCGTGAGAGGGGTGATTTTCCCTTTTCTCTGCGTCCTCTGCGACTCTGCGCGAGAAATCCTTTTGGTTGAGGCTATGCCGTCCTAAGTAATAAACTGTAAAATTGTTCTATAATTGCGAATCTATTTTTCTTTTCTGATCAATACAAATAAGAAACATTGAGTAGAGTAATATTTTGACTTGCAAAAAACAAGAAATTATAATAAATTTTCGAAATAAAATGACATTCAGATACTAGAGACACGACAGTGCATTAACAAAAGGCGACTAAAGAATATAAACTTCTGTGTATATGGAATCATACACTTCTTCAAACATATGAAAGCACTAATACAAAAAGTTCAAAAAGCCTCAGTAATTGTTGACAACAGAATTATTGGTTCAATCAATCAAGGATATGTGATTTTCCTTGGAGTACGCTATGATGATCAATTTAAAGACGCAGAATTTGTTGCAAAGAAAACAACAAACCTGCGAATTTTTGAAGACGATCGAGGGAAAATGAACCTGTCGATTCAAGATATTGAAGGAGAAGTGCTTGTGATTTCTCAATTCACTCTATATGCTGACACAAGAAAAGGAAATCGTCCCGGTTTCACAGATGCTGCAAATCCTGAACTTGCCGATGAATTATACAACCATTTTGTAAAAGAGATGCAAAATCACTTAGGCACCGACAAAGTTTCAACCGGTAAATTTCGTTCTCATATGGATGTGGAACTAGTCAATGACGGACCGGTAACAATTGAACTTTCTTCCGATCACAAAAAGAGTTAATAGTTTTGGTGGACAGCGGGGACGCTGTCCCTCCCGACTTGCAAACTAATGTTAAACTGCACATCGGGAGGGTCGGTGTCCCCGCCGACCGAAAAGGCTTCCAACCAGAAAAACAGGGTATTTTTACCTTTCCTTATCTTTTCTCTTTTCAAATTATATTTTTTTTGCTAGCATTTATTAACTTTTAACAAACAGATTATTAACTAATACAAGAGAATAACTATGACAGAACAATTTGAAAATGATCCTTTTCATCATGATCCCTTAAAAGATATTGAAAAAATGTTTCACCAGCAGACTTTTGGCGAGAGAATGAAACTCATAGCCTCCGGTTTAAAGGCAGATAAAGATTCCGGGACATACAAGAGTGCAAAACTTGAACTTCAAAGGCTGCTATCACCTCTTGCTGCGGTTGTCGTACCAATTCTGATTATTTTATTGCTTATTGTGGTTGCAAAAATCACTCCGGAAAAAGATGCTGCAGTGAGTGTTGAGATTACAGAAATTGAAGAGCCGCCTGATCTTGAAGAGATAGAGGAAGAGATTATCGAACCAATTGAGCCTCCTGAACCTATAGATGTTGAATTTGAAGCAATCGATCTGGCGTTCGTGCAGGATGTAAATATTCAAACACCCGATGATAATCCAAGTCCAAGCCCCGCTGATGTGGATGCGGTTGCAATGGTTAAAAGTCCTGTTGTTCTCGCAGGTATTTATGGCAACAGAAACCCTGGAGCACGTGGCTCTGCTATGAAAAGATTTGGCGGCAACAGCATTGCAGAAGGTGCTGTGATGCGAGCTTTGAGATGGCTGAAAGTCAACCAAAGTAAAGATGGCAGCTGGCCAAAATCAAAACATGCAATGACATCCCTAGCACTGCTTACATACATGGCACACGGAGAAACGCCTGATTCAGAAGAATTTGGCGAAACAGTACAAAATGCAATCAAGTACTTAGTTATAAATGGGAAAAGAGTCCCGAGTAGTTATACATGTGCAATTTTTTCTTATGCAATGTGCGAAGCATATGGTCTAACCAAAATTCCTGCTGTAAAAGAAGTTGCCGAGTATAACCTGAACAGAATAATAAAAGGTCAAAATCCTACAGGCGGTTGGGATTATGGTCTAAAAGGTACTGAAGATAGAAACGATACATCTGTCGACGGGTGGGCAGTTCAAGCACTAAAGGCTGCAAAGATGGCCGGAATTCAACATCCTGACTTTGACAAAGCATGGAGTATGGCAATCAGAGGCATACAGGCGAATTCAAATAAAGAGTCAGGGAAAATTGGTTATACAAGTCCCGGAAGCGGAAATCCCGGACTAACAGGTGCCGGAGTGCTTGCATTGCAATTTTTAGGAGCACAAAGAACTCAAGAGTGTAAAAAAGGTATACAGTACTTAAAAGATCTGGGAAATATAGTATGGGATGGCGACAAAAAGACATGGTTTGGTGGAAGTCCGGTATATTATTGGTACTATATAACTCAAGCTATCTTTCAGGAAGATGCTGAACGTGGAGGTCAATGGTGGAAGCAGTGGAATAATGAAATGCAGAAAAACCTGGTTAAGAATCAAGTTATTGAAAAAGATGCTTATGAATTTAATGGTGAATCTTTTGATATTGGCCATTGGCCATCCCCAAGTCCTGATGAACATTCAAACGGCTTAGTTCAGACAACAACGATGTGTACTCTTATGCTGGAAGTATATTACAGATATCTGCCTACATTTAAACCTCCTGAAGATTTAGGTATTGAAGAAGATTTAATTGGTGGCGATGAAGAAATAACTATTGAGATTGATATTTAATAATGGCAGAAATTCTATTCATTGGTGGAACAGGCAACATATCAGAAGCCTGTGTTCGAAGAAGTCTTAAACTTGGACATGATGTATCTATCATCACACGTGGCAAAAGTGATGTGCCTGCCGGTGCAGAAGCAATCGTTGCAGATCGATATAATTACAATGATTTCAAAGCGGCTGCAGGCAAAAAAGCATTTGACGTTGTTGTCAATTTTGTGGGTTATGATATTCCTGAACTGGAAATTGACTACAAAATTTTTAAAGGCGAAACAGAACAGTATATATTTATAAGTTCTGCGACAGTTTACAAGAAACCACATACGCAGATTCCTATAACAGAGGAATATGAATTAGGTAATCCATGGTCGGAATACGCTCAAAAGAAGCAAAAATGCGAAGAGTGGCTGATGGAGAAAAATTGTGATATGTTTCCTGTAACAATTGTAAGACCTTCACATACATTTTCAGAACGTTGGGTGCCAAACATAATTTCAAGTGCAACATGGACTATTCCATACAGATTACTATATAATAAACCTGTTTTCCTGCATGATGGAGGAAAATCACTCTGGACTCTGACATCTTCAAGAGATTTTGCAGTCGGCTTGTGTGGATTGACAGGTCTTAAAAAATCAATTGGCGAAGCATTTCATATCACATCTGATGAAGCAAACACATGGAAAGCAATTTATGACCGATATTCAATTGAACTTGGATTGGAGCCTCCGGCATATATAAATATACCGACAGATTTCATATGCAGACACTTTCCGGAAATGACACCAAGTTTAAAGGGTGATAAAGCTGAGAATGCGGTCTTTGACAACTCAAAGATTAAAGCATTTGTTCCGGATTTTCAATGCAAAGATACAATGATTGAGGCAATAAAAAGATCAATGGACTGGTTCAAAGCTGATAAAGCAAGGCAAGTTGTTGATAAAAATGCCAATGAAAAAATTGAAAATATATTAAAAAAGTATTTGGAGTAAAAAAATGAAATCATATAGAAAAGAACTATGGTTCAAAACAACAAGTAGAAGAAAAATCATACATATAACACCTGAAGTTGAAAGATGTCTGCATGAATCAGATATTCAGGAAGGGTTACTGCTGTGTAACGCAATGCATATTACAGCTTCTGTTTTTATTAACGATAACGAATCCGGACTGCATCGTGACTACGAAAAATGGCTTGAAAAACTTGCTCCTGAGAAGCCATATGAGCAATATAATCATAACGGTTTTGAAGACAATGCAGATGCACATCTTAAAAGAACAATTATGGGTAGAGAAGTTGTGGTTGCGGTAACAAAAGGACATCTTGATTTAGGACCTTGGGAACAGCTGTTTTACTATGAGCTTGATGGATTGCGAGACAAAAGAGTTCTCGTCAAAATCATTGGAGAATAATGAAAAAAACAGATTGTACAATAATTATACCGGCTTATAACGAACATAAAACCATTCATCAGGTAATTACAAATGTTCTAAAAACCAGAGAACAGTATGATTTTGAGATTATTGTGGTTAACGACGGCTCTACTGATGATACACTTAAAATACTTGATTCATTTGGTGAACAAATAAAAGTTATTAATCACTTTTCAAACAAGGGTTATGGTTCATCCCTAAAAGATGGCATACGTAATGCACGAAGTGAATATGTAATGTTTTTTGACTCCGATGGACAACATGACGTTGAAAAAATTCCAACATTTTTTGACAAACTTGAAACAACAGAAATGTTAATCGGCACAAGAACATTTGGAGATGGCAGCCCAAAAAAACGCATCTTAGGCAAGCGAATACTACACTTTTTTGTAAACTTCATTACCGGGCAAAAAGTTCCAGATGTAAATTGCGGTATGAGGGCAGGCAGACGCTCTTTATATATGGAAATGCTCGATATTCTTCCGGAAGGGTTCTCATTCACAACAACATCTCTGGTCTACACTCTAAAAAACAAATTGTCATTTGAATATATACCCGTAAAGATGATTCCGAGACACAAAGGATTCAGTACTGTTAATATTCTTTACGATGGCACCAAAACTATTATGTTAATTTTCAGATTATCAATGTTGTTTAACCCATTTAAAGTTTTTGGTGGTCTTGCAGGGGTTTTATTTCTAATAGCAATGGTATATCAGACGTATATAATTATAAAGTATGGTCTACATGTTGAAGGTGGTGCTGTAATAACTTTTATAACAGCCGTTGTACTACTTAGTTTTGGTGTAATTGCTGATCAGATATCT